>JBDKFM010000010.1:0-25988 GCA_039798685.1 Candidatus Parcubacteria bacterium
ATGTAGACATTCTTGCGGAAGAAGAGAGCACAGGAAGCAAGATAATCATTGAGAATCAACTTGAAATAACAAATCATGACCATCTGGGAAAAGTTATTACTTATGGTGCTGGTTTAGATGCGGAAACAATCATATGGATCGTTAAGGATGTCCGCGAAGAACATCAGAGAGCTGTTGATTGGCTCAATGAGCATACGGAAGAGAAAATTAATTTTTTTATCATCAAGATGGAGCTATGGCAAATAGATAACTCCCCTTTTGCACCCAAGTTTCAGATAATTTCAGAGCCTAATAACTGGGCAAAAGCTGTCAAGCAATCAGTTGCAAAATCAACATTAACAGAAATAAAATTGCTCCAGCAGGATTTTTGGAACAAATTTAAAGAATACGCAGTAGAACATAAAACATTTTTAAAACTTAGAAAAGCACACCCTCAACATTGGTTTGATATAAGTGTGGGAAGTTCCCTGGCAGGGATCTCCCTCACTGTCAATACAGACGAGGACCTCATTGGTTGTGAGCTATATATTCGTAACTCGAAAGAGTTATTTAGAGAGCTTTATGCAAAGCGTGAACAAATCGAATCAGAATTAGGAGAAAAGTTGAACTGGATGGAGCTTGCAGATAAGAAGGCAAGTAGGATAAAGCTCTCTTCAAAGGGAAGCATAACAGACATCGTAATGTGGGAGGAACGATTTTCATGGCTGCTCAAGGAGTCACAGAATTTTCAGAAAGTTTTTAGCAAGTACTTGAAGAACAAAGTGTAATAAAATAGTATGTCTCAATATTACAATTCACAACGCACACGCAATATCTACGATCCATCATCTGATGAACCGTTTCGACTAAGCCGCGGTAAAATAGATAATTTTCTCAATTGTCCCCGCTGTTTCTATCTCGACCGTCGCCTCGGTGTCGGACAACCCCCTGGATATCCTTTCTCTCTCAATTCCGCCGTCGACAAACTTCTCAAAAAAGAATTTGATCTGCACCGCGCCAAGGGAACGGCTCATCCACTGATGAAAACATATGGTATCGATGCAGTTCCTCTCGCGCATGAAAAAATCGATGAATGGAGAGATTCGCTACGTCGAGGCATCACGGTGCCGATTAAGGGAACAAATGTCGTTGTCACAGGTGGTGTTGATGATGTCTGGGTGACGCCACATGGAGAATACATAATCGTTGATTACAAAGCGACATCAAAAGACGGAGAAGTATCACTAGATGCTGAGTGGCAGATAGGATACAAAAGGCAGATGGAGATCTATCAGTGGCTTTTTAAACAAAATGGTTTCAAGGTTTCTGATACGGGATATTTCGTCTACTGTAACGGCGATACCGACAAGAAAGCATTTGACGGAAAACTGGAATTTACGATAAAACTACTTCCCTATACGGGCGATAGTTCTTGGGTTGAGGGAGTGATCGCAGATGCGATCGCATGTCTACAAAGTGATGTTATGCCGGAGTCATCCGAGGAATGTGATTTTTGTAGTTATAGAGCCGCAGTCAAAGAAGTTGAGAAATAGTATCTTCGTCTGGTTCTAAAATTCCACATTGCTAATTTTCCCTACGATCGTATAATCATCTGAGTGATAAGAAGCCGTCTCAATAGGCCAATCGACTACAAAGGACTCATAGTCCTTTTTTTCATATACTACACAATCCGTAGTATCCTCTCAGAAAGTGCCACTCCTGTGTTGGGGGATTTCATCTTTGCAGTGCTCGTCATCTTCTTTCTGCGAAAGCGGATACACCTTCTGAAATTTATGCAGGAATTCTTCGAATTTATCTACGGACTTCGTTTCTGGATCGCAGTCTTATTTACAGCGCTCATTCTTACCTATCTGTTTTATGAGCAGAAAGAACAGATCACACAGCTTACGGAAAAGATATCCGTCATAGAAAAGAAGCTGGGTGGCTCGGAGCGTCTGGTCTGTAATGAAAAAGATGCAATTACGACAGTCAAAAAATCAGTCGTCAGGGTCGTTGGCGGCGAGGGAGAAGGATCGGGTTTTGCGATTCAGGAGGGGGGCTATATCCTGACCAATTTTCATGTCATAGAATTTGAGCCCTCACCAAAAGTCGTTTTCCCTGACAATACATTTCAGACAGCCGAAGTCCTGATGGTCGATAAGACTGCCGATCTGGCGATACTCAAAGTAGAGCGAAATCTCCAGCCGCTGAACTGGGGTGATCCGAAACTGCTCAATCCTGCTGAGGAATTACTCGCAATAGGATTTCCGCTCGGTGGTGAGCTCATCGGCGAGGCGACAGTAAATAAGGGAGCACTCTCAGCAAGACGAAAATCCAAAGACGTCGGTGTCGAGTATATCCAGACGGATGCAGAGCTGATATCAGGTATGAGTGGGGGTCCTATGGTCAATATTTGCGGTGAGGTCGTCGGAATAAATACCATGGGTCTTTCTGGCCTCGGACTCGCGATTTCGTCTGATTCGATCAGGGAAAAATGGATCCAGATGTCACTTTCTGAAACTGCGCAGGAGGATATCCAGCGGATCACATTTGATCCTGATGCCAGTGCTCTCGAATCAGTCCGAGCATTTTATAACTACTTGAAAGTGAGGAAACTTGAGAAAGCGTTTGAGCTTTTGTCTGATAATTTTAAGAGAGGGTATAAATTTACGACATGGAAAGCAGGGTATGATTCACTGCTTGATACCTCTGTCATTAAGATCGAGGAAGATCCCGCGAAAGCAAACAGGATACAGGTCAAACTCTCAACATCCGATATGGTGGATGGAGAGATCGTCTATAAATTTTTTGAGGGGTACTGGGATGTCAGGGAAAACGTGAATAAATGGGAACTCTGGGATGCGGAGATTGCGGAAGTGGAAGACCCTTCATACATGTGGTTTTACGAATGAGGGGGTTGACTCGTGTGATATACTATAGACAATGCTCCATTTCTCACTCTTTGTACTCGCTCCGCTTCTGGGTCTTCTCATTACAACTATTCTTTTTCTACGCTTGCAGTCACTCAGATCGCTTCTAATTGTGTTGATTGTGAGTTTTCTGATGTTTCAGTTTTTGACGGAACCTGCTGTCTTCAGATGGACACTCTCAACGCTGCCGATGTCAGTAAATTATCTGTTGCGCGTTCTCATCTATGCATCGCTCATAGCGCCATTTGTCTTGATCCCGCTCTTTTCATATCGGTTACTGCGAAATTCCCCAGCTCTTAGTGGTAATCAGAGTCGATGAAGGAGGAGCAATTTTTTTGGCAGAGAGATTATAGGAAGCAGAAAGATCTCACCACTTGGGACGTTCTGCGTATTCTCCTGATGAGGGAAATCTCTCCCTACCTCACAAGACTCACCCGCTATGTTCCGTTCTCTCTTTTCTGTCGAAGTTATGGATTTCACTACCGATTCAAAGAGGTCAATGAGGCAGTCTACCGGATCCAGGATATTGCTGCAGTAAAAGGATTTTGGTTTACGCTTTTTCTCTATCAACGGGACGAGCGGTTTCTGATCATCTTCGGGCAATTTGAAGCAAAGAGAAAAAATGTCGGAGATCTTGCAGAGTTATTCTCACATTTTCAGACACTCTTTGAACATGAGAATAGCTATGTTACTCCTCTTGAAGAAGAACGAACTGCGAAATTTGTATTCGTGCGAAACATAAGCGATCAGTAATCAAATGGAGAGAGGGGGGATTTAGGGATTTGGGGTGATTGCTGATGGAGAGGCAGAAGGGGATATTCCGAGACTTGGTTGTGGAGTAATGGTAGGTGTATTTGTCGCGACGGGTTTACTCGTTGGGATCGGTGTTGGGGTGCTGTAATAGACTTTCTTGACTGCCTGCGTAGGAGTGGGTTCCTCCTCTGGTTCCTCTGTAGGTGTTGGAGATTTCTTCGCGGATTTGGTCGGGGTTGGTGTGATGTCCTCATCATCAGTTGATGTGTCCATCGTTGAGACGAGTGAGTAGGCAGCGATGATGAGAGTGAGTATGAGGAACCCTAAGACGAGGAGTACATAGAATTTGTTGTCTCTGAAAAATTGTAACAATCGTTCTTTCATGAATGGCTATTATAGCATCTCAAAATGTACTTCCAAGAAGTGGATATGCATAAGTCCTATAAGTATAGTATAATCTGCACCTATGGTACGCGGAGAGCATGAGAGTTCAAGACGAGAAAGGCTTTTTGGTAGATTCTCAGGGTTTAGAAGGTTAAGGCCAAAGGAGGTCAGGGATTTATCGGCTCCGATATATCACTCGCCCGAATCACTGAGTGAAAATCCGGAAAGTGCCAGGAGAATTGAAGCTCTGGAGAGAGTGGTCGGGGAGAATGTTAATGAAAATGTCAGAGGATTGTTGGTTTTTGGAAGTACTGTATCGGGTGAATTAACAGAAGAGAGTGATACAGATTACATAGTACTAAAACAGGATGCTGTCAGCACGGATGGGGCACTTGATCCGGATGATGTCGGGGTCCTCGTCAAGCTACGATACGTTCCCTTTCCTACCCATTTAGGGGGATCGCTATCGCTTAATAATTTACAGAGCGAATCGATGTCTATGAGCAATGTTATGTTTCTCTTTTACTTCGGCACACCTCAACAGCTTGGTCAGTTAGGTGCACATGCTCACGGCATGCGAAATCCGGAGCGTTCATTTATTACAGATTGGACAGTGATCGCAAGGACGAGAGAAGAAGGAGCAGAAATAGCACAGGTTATTGAGCAAAAAGCGAGCGCATTGGGAAGTAAGAGTTGACAGGAGTTTTAGAGAGAGTTATTACTCGGTTGGGGTTTTCACTAATTTCTTCGTTGTTTTCTTCTTCGTCACTGTTGCTTTTTTCTCAACAGGTGCCTCAACTGCTGCAGGTGCAACTGCTTCTTTTTTTACTTTTTCTTCTTTTGCTTTCGGCGCATTTGTGCTCAGAAGCGAGATGAGCGTATCAAGTTTGGCGTTAATTGCAGCAAACTGTGCATCATGGTGTGCATGAGGTGCCTGGTGCGGCTGTGCATGAGGAGCGGGGTGTGGGTTTCTGAAATCATTTTGGAACTGCGTGAAAGGAGGTCTGGGATCGCGACTTTCTTTCGTGAAATTGTCCCGGCGTTCGCCGCCACCATTTTTGGCAAAACAATCACGGCAGTACACTGGTCTCTCGCCTGTCGGACGAAACGGAAGCTCGCAGTCTTTGCCGCAACTACTGCAGACTGCTTTGTGCATCTGTGGCCGTCTCACGCCGCGATCTCTGTTAAAGTCACTTGAACCTCTTGAGAACGGACGGTTGCCGCCTGATGATCTGTCTCTTTGTGGGTATCCCATGAAGTGGTAGTATAGCACGTTCTGGACATTTTCGTATCTTTTGGGAAAAGATACTGAAAATATTTTTTGTGTCGCGTTTTTTAAAAGAGTTTTAAAGCGTCTAAGATTGTTTTTTACTGTACTTTTGATCACAAAAGTACCAAAATTCGTTCGCTATGAAGTCGAGCTAAAATTGTTCCACTCGTAGCCGGGGGATTGTCCTCCCCCTTCCTTCATTCACTCCGCCAGCCGGCGGAGCTCAAAAGGGATTCCCCCTGGCACTCGTTTCACAATTTCTTGACGCTCTTTGTTCTCACGCTCACAATTAAAAATTTAAGCGCATAGCGTGTTCAATTGCAGTAGTAAAAACTCTAAGCTATATACTCTTTTCCAAATACCAAATACCAAATACCAAATACTAAATACTTGTCACATATGCTCAATTTAATATTTTATTTTGCAGATATGGATTCCCAGGGGAATTCGTCGCGTCCGAAATGTCCGTAGGATGACGTCTTCGCATAGATCGGTTTTCTCAGATCAAGCGTCGTGATAATCCCTTTGACTGATGTATCAAGAAGTGAGGACGCAAAATCTTTGAGCGCTTTTTTGGAGACTTTCTCAGTCCCGAACGTCTCAATCTCCTGCATGAGTGGTTTTGAAACTCCTATACAATAAGCGAGTCTGACCTCGGCTTCTGTTGCCAGTCCCTGTGCCACGATATTTTTGGCAACAAAACGTGCCGCATAGGCGCCTGACCTGTCTACTTTGGTCGGATCCTTGCCTGAGAAGCAGCCACCTCCCACTCTCGCATAACCGCCATAGGTATCAACGACGATCTTGCGTCCCGTCAGTCCTGCATCAGATGCCGGACCTCCTAGATGCCAGACACCTGTACCGTTGACGATGAGTTTTTGTTCTGCGAGAGAAAATCCGTACTTTGTGAGTGTTGGTGCAACAACCTCTTTATAGACATCCTGTGTGACACGGTCGAGCCGTACCTTTTCATCATGAGGAACTGCGACGACGACATGTGAGATTTTGTAGGGTATGCCGTTTCGGTATTCGACTGTGACCTGTGTTTTTCCGTCAGGGCGCAGATACGGGAGCGACTTTGTCTCACGCATGGTATCAATTTTTTCTGCAAGTGTGTGGGCGAGTATGATGGGAAGCGGCATGAGTTCTTTTGTTTGTGTGCAGGCATAGCCAAACATCATGCCCTGATCCCCTGCTCCGTCCAGATCCACACCTTGTGCGATTTCAGGAGACTGAGAATGGACGAGGATGTCAATTGGCGAGGTGTCAGAAAACTGAAAGCGCTGCTGCGTGTAACCAAGTGAGCGGATTGTGTGGCGTGCGATCTGTTCGATATCGATCTGTGCGGATGTCGTCATCTCACCGACGATAACGACACGGTTTTTTGTCGCCAGAGTTTCTACTGCGACACGACCAAACGGATCTTTGGTGAGTACTGCATCGAGAATGCTATCGCTGATGCGATCACAGATCTTGTCGGGGTGTCCTGAGCAAACGGATTCAGAAGTAAATGTTGTATTTTTTGCCATATATGCCGCATCTCCTTCAGTGAAGGACTGGCACCGCGATCCGCCGGTTGGCGGACTCGGTTGCCGGATCCGCTTGCTGCCCCTCTGTAATCGGGGTAGAGCGAATCACTCTTGATGTGAAAAAATCATACACTATTTATTTTCGTCTTTCAAGAGAGCGACACTGTTGGTTTTAGGCTGCCTGGTAGATCGGAACCGGCTGCATGCCGATAGCCCTGAGGCGTTGGCGGATAAACATCTGTTCGCCGAATTTGGACGGATGAACATAGCTTTCTTCGATCTGATGTGTGTAGGCAGCGAGTAGTTTTGTCGCGTAGCCGTCTTCAGTTGCGGCATCTCGCTCCAGGTGCAGCGCATCTGTCTCAAGTACTTTGCCAAGCACTAACCTGTTGAGGTCGCCTACCATCTTGTATCCTTGATGGGTTTTGGCAAGCTGTGTGACGTGTACATACCACGCCGTATCAAGGTCTATAGGAGATTTGTGGAGGCGCTCCGGGAATTCCCAGTCTTCAAAACTATACTCTTTCTTTGCCCGAACAACGACGCTCATTCCGACGACTGTTTCTCCAAGAAACGTATCCGTAATTAGTCCAATGACACTCTCTGGGTCTGCGAAGATACCGGCGAGTTTTGCTTCAGGCTCTGCTTTCTCTTTAAAGTTTTCCCGCTCAATTCCCATCACGGCGTCTCCGATGCGGCTCCATGGGAAAAGGATGGGATCATAGAGATGATGGCGGCAGCGTGTGGGTATTGGTGGCTCTGCGTTGATCTGACGGACTCTGACTGCTTCGGTCATAGAAGGAGTGTAGCAGGAGGAACGCTCATGTGATGTATAATAGCTTACAATGGATCACTTCGTTTTTTTGGATACCGAGACCACGGGAAATGATCTGCTCAATGATAGGCTTTTTCAGCTTTGTTATAAGTATGAAGATATATTTGAGAGCGAGTATTTTAAGCCCCCGGTCCCGATCAGTATCAAATCCCAAAGCATCACGCATGTGACGAATCGTGAGGTGCAGGATAAGGAGCCTTTTTCGGAAAGCATCATGAAAAAGGATATTGAGAAACTTCTGAAAGAGAAGATTCTCGTCGCGCACAATGCCGTGTTTGATATTGCAATGCTCAGCCATGAAGGTGTCGAGGTGCCGAGATTTATCTGCACATTGAAACTAGCCCGTGCGTTGGATACGGAGGGGATAATCCCCGAGTATAATCTCCAGTTTCTCAGATACTATCTTGATCTCCGTGTCGATGCACATGCGCATGATGCGAGAGATGACGTGCTGGTTTTGGAAGCGCTTTTTAAGAGGCTCTATGCCAAGATGTGTGAGACAAAGAAAGATCCCGAGGAAGCAATTGCTGAGATGCTGAAAATATCTCTTGAGCCGTCTCTTTTTACCATGTTTACGTTTGGCAAACACAGGGGAAAGAAGATTGAAGAAGTGCTCATGTTGGACAGGTCATATATGGAGTGGCTTCTCGGGCAAAAGCTGCAGAAGCCTGAAGGGGAGGAAGATTGGATATATACTCTTAAATACCACCTGAAGATTAACGATTAGTAAATGGCTAATGGCTAATGGTTTATCTCTCCTTTTGGCTGTCAAAGAAGATAAAATTCGTTCGTTATGAAGTCGATCTATTTTTTCTTCTTCGTCTTTGTGGGGACGTGGTGGGAGCGGACGCGTAAAGCGAGAAGACTGACGAGTACCCCGAAGAAAAGTGCATAGACACCAAGAAACATAGTCAAAAGTACCGCCGTCATGAGAGGATTGAAGAAGACGACGACTCCGAAAAGAACTGAGACGATTCCTGCGAGAAAGAGCCAGAACTCACCCCGGATATACTGTCGTAGTTTGACAGCAGCCATAATCTCAATAAGTCCAGTTACGAGTGCCCAGAAAGCGACGAGAAGGAAGAAGACGGAAACTGATTGTTGCGGGAAAAAGAAAAGGAGAAACCCAACAGCCAGACCGACGACTCCTTCAAGAAGAAATTCCTGAGATCGTGCACTCGCTCCGAGAAGGAGTGCGATGATTCCATCAAGCATGAAGAAGATACCGATGAGATATGCAAGGATCGAAAGCGTGAATCCGGGAACGACGAAAGCGATGATACCGAAAATGATCGCTGCGATTCCGCGGGCGAGTAATCCTCCCCAGTGCTGATGGAGTTGCTGCATATATCTACACTATGAAAGAAAAGAGTTAATGTCAAGAGTGCTCATGTGTATTCTTTGTTACAGTCTTACAGTATGCTTACATATTATTTCCGGAAGTATAAAAAAAGTGTTGTATTTTTTATAGAGATGGGGATATATGGACTCACTGCGATAGTGTTTTTGATTATCTGGCTCGGTGGTGCAGCGCTCTCCATCGCAAACTGGAGTATCCATCTTTTTCTTGTCTTAGCAATTGCTCTTTTCGCCTATCGCTACTTCACGAAAAGTACTATACAATGAGTGCTCCTGCTTTTTCTTCTATGCCATCAACGTTTTGGTTCCCTGGGATGGGAAAACTCAGATTTAACAACTTGCATGAAACAGTTCTGCTGTATAAAGATATTTTTATCAGCGGAGAGTATCGGTTTACCGCGTCAAAAAAAGCCCCGGTAATCATAGATTGCGGTGCGCATATCGGCACTAGTGTGCTCTTTTTTAAAAGCCTCTATCCTAATTCCGTCATTACTGCATTTGAACCGAACCCTAAAAGCTTTGCGTTGCTGAGTGAAAATAGCCTGCTTCATAAGTTGAAAAGGGTGAAGCTTATCCATGCTGCCTTAGCTGAGAAGAAGGGAAAAGCGCTGCTTTACGTAGGAGCGGTGGGAAAAAATCCCTGGACATGGGGAGATTCGTTAGTGAGAAACCTTTCGTATTCTACGGAGCATACTTCAAGTATCTCAGTGCCTACCGTCAGACTTTCCCGTTATATACAGGCGCCTGTCGATCTTTTGAAGATGGATATTGAAGGAGCTGAGCTCACGGTGCTTCTTGAGATTGCGCATAAGTTACGATATGTTAAAAAAATTATTCTTGAGTATCATGGCAGTCTCGCCAAAAAAGGAGCATTTACAAAAATACAAACACTCTTGAAGCGTCATGGATTTATGGTGATGCTGAAGAGACCGGGAAAAGGAGTCATTATCGATAGTGTGCCGAGAGAAGATCCGTTCGTGATGATACATGCAGAGCGAACAGGAGTATCTATCTAACCTATAGTGCTATTGACATTCGTTGAGACGTAGAGTATACTACACGTTAGAGAGCAGATTTATTCCGATCCAATCGGATTTGACAGAATGCATCTGCTTAATTTTGAGCCCATTTCGGACGATTTAGATAAAGATACCCCATTTACTACTTAGTACACTTTGTATCTTTTCTCCTCAACTGATAACCTCCTATTTAAGCAGCTATATTCTCTCAATCCCGTGCGCCTGATGGCGAAAAACGGACAAAACATAAGAATCCTAACAGAAAGGAGCTAATTACACACATATGGCAACACGATTATTTGTAGGAAGATTATCCTACGGTGCAACCGATGCCCAGCTTGAAGAGCACTTTGCCAAAGCAGGTAAAGTCATCTCAGCCAAGGTCATCATGGATCGCTATTCAGGACAGGGAAAAGGGTTTGGTTTTGTCGAGATGGGATCTGAAGAAGATGCCAAAAAGGCAATTGCTGAGCTCAATAACTCAGAACTTGATGGCAGATCTATCGTCGTCAGCGAGGCACGTCCCCAAGAGGACAGGCCCCCACGAGACAACGATCGAAATCGAGGCGGTAACTGGTAATTTCCGGTAACTGACACAGGAGGAGTAGGTAGTGTTATCTGTACAGATAATAACCCTGCTCCTTTGTGGTATGTTGACGGATACGGAAGTTTTGTACTGAAGCGTGGAAAATGTCGGAAACGGGGAAGATTATTCGTCGAGAGTGTGTTCGCCGAGACTTTTGCGGGTTTTTGCGTCAATGACTCTGTGTCCGACAACGATATCCTGTTTGGTCTGCGGATCCAGAGGAAGTTTCATGATCTGTTTTCTGGTAAACCAACCGAATGTGTACTCTTTCGTCGGTTTAAACTCGATCATTTCCTCGATATCTGCATAGAGGATAGCTTTGTTTTTCTCAGCATCTTCACGGTCATAGGTGTAGATAGGGTAGATGTTTTTGATCGGGAGTTTGTGCTTTAAAAACTGTTGCACGATACGCTGGAATGCCTTCTCTGCTGATTCCTCAACGAGATGAATTCCGCCTACTAGCGACCACAGGGCCGGTGATGTATTGAGTTGTTGCTGCAAGAGAATTTGCTGCGTCGGTGGATGAAAGAGAAATCCGCTTGCATAAAATGCTTTATGCATGTAGGCGTAATTATACCATAGATTGTGTAAGAATGCCAATTCTCAGCTCATTTTCAGGATTGCTGGTATACTCTTCAGACAATGCGGATATTGGTTATTGAAGATGAGCATAAGATAGCAAATGCGATAAAACAGGGGTTGATGCAGGAGTCATATGCCGTTGATGTTTCCTACGACGGCACCGGAGGGTATGACCTTGCGGTCAGTGAGGACTATGATGTCATCATCCTTGACCGCATGCTTCCCGGGATGGAAGGAGCGATACTCTGCAGGAGACTCCGGGATGAGGGAAAACATACGCCCATTCTCATGCTTACGGCAAAAGGTGAGATTGCAGACAGGGTCGAAGGTCTTGAGAGTGGTGCTGATGATTATCTGGTAAAACCGTTTGCATTTGAGGAGTTGCTCGCGAGAGTACGATCACTTATCAGAAGACCACGTGAAATTCTTTCTCCGCTTCTTCGTGTCGAGACGCTGAGTTTGGATACAAAAACGTATACCGTCAGGCGAAACGGTGTGGGTATCGCACTCTCCAGCAAAGAATATGCACTTCTTGAGTATCTTATGCGGCATAGAGGACAAATTGTTCCGAAGAAGCAGCTCATCGATCATGTGTGGGATTACGATGCGAATATTCTTCCCAACACGGTTGAGGTGTATATCGGGTATCTGCGGAATAAAATTGAAAAGCCGTTTCCTCATCTGCCACCGCTTTTGCAGACGGTACGCGGATTCGGGTACAAAATAGGGAAATGAATTTCCGATTTCACATGTCAAATTTCAAATATGAAAATAATTGGCCAATGTTGCATTGGAAATTTGAAATTGGTATTTAATTGAAAATCTTTCGTATGTTTCATTCAGCACGAATCACGTTAACAGTCTGGTATCTGATTATCATCATGACGATCAGTATCGTGTTTAGTGTGGGATTTTATAATCTTGCGACATTTGAGTTTCAGAGGATTATCAGAGTGCAGGAATTTCGTCAGGAGCACCCTCAGGACTCAATTGTCCGTCCCCGGGCGTTTATCGTCAGAAGTCCGAATCTTCAGGATCTTCGTGAGGCAAATGAGCGTCTTCGATCTCTTCTTATTCTTTTAAACGGTGTCATTTTTGTGATTACCGGTGCCGCAGGGTATTTTCTGGCAGGCAGAACTCTCAAGCCGATACAGGAGATGGTCGCAGAACAGCATCGGTTTATCACAGATGCATCACATGAGCTTCGTACTCCCCTCACCTCACTGAGAACGGAGATTGAGGTAGGGCTTCGAAGTAAAGCACTGACGCTTGTTGAAGCGAAGAAGCTTTTGGAAAGTAATCTCGAAGACATAGTCAGTCTGCAGTCACTCACAAATCATCTTTTAGCACTCACTAAAAGCGGGAAGGCAAAAGCGGAGAGCCTGGAGGCTGTTTCTCTGCAGGAATCTCTCGATGCTGCGCTTCGTCGTCTGAGCGGGAGTGTAAAGAAGAAAAAAATGACCGTGATACGAAAAGTCGGTGATCTCACGGTGCAAGCGGTACCCGAAGCGATGACCGAGCTTTTTGTCATACTGCTTGATAATGCCGTGAAATATTCATCAGCAAAAAGTACCATTACGATTGAAGCAAAGAAAATGAATCGGGAAATTGTCCTTACTGTTTCTGATGAAGGGAATGGAATCGCAGAAGAAGAACTGTCGCATGTTTTTGAGAGATTTTACCGGGCGGATACATCTCGGTCAGGTGGGGTTGTGAAGGGATACGGTCTTGGTCTCTCGATTGCAAAAAATATCGTCTCTTCGTATGGTGGCGTCATTACTGCAAAAAGAAATACCGGTCCGGGAACAACTTTTACGATACGTTTTCCGGCAGGACGTGTATTTAGCGTGCGCACCTGAGCGAAGTGGTTTGGGAGAAGGGGGAGAACTGACTGCTGTTTGCTGACAGATTGGGAATAGTCGAGTATGCATATCGGGCAAAGTACGTCACTCCATTTTGAAATGTTTCATTTACAGTTGCAGATGCGGTGTTGTTGGCATTCTGCGTGACATTTGTGATCTCAATGCCTCCATTTGTCAGTCCTATCTGTAGCCAGTATGACTGAGCATTTGTGATCGGTGCATACGTGATAGTTGCTGCCCATGTTTGCGTACTGCTTGTAAATGTGCCGCACGCGACGCTGATAGTTCCGCCGGCTGCGGGAAGTGAGAACCCTGAGTTAATTGTCAGCGTTTGATTTGTTGCCGGAGCAGCGATTGTTACGGTATTAGAGTTTGAGATGTCTTGATCTGTGCCATTGGTTTGTTTCTGTTTCAGAATAGCAATCATGTCATAGGATTGTCCTGCCTGCGCGCCGTTCCAGGACCAGGTTGTACCGTCAAGAGGTGTGATCGAATCGACTGCGAGCTGGAAGCTTCCGGTACCACTTGGGCGCTCAAAAATGGTGATACGTGAATTTGCCGGTGCCTGACCGTTAAAATCAATCACACCGTTGATAGTTGAAGTGGAAGCTGTTGGTGCATTTGTTGGTTGGCCGGTTGTAGTTGTTGTTGTCGGGAGTGGTGTCACCGGTGGAGTTGCATCTGAGTTTATCGTCAGAGTCTCGTTTTCTGCGGGAGCAGTAAGGCTGAGGATCTCGGACTCACCTATCTGTTTTCCTTGATGCATGAGAAGACCATGTACTTCATATGCCTGACCTGAGACGGCAGTGGTATATGACATAAATTGATTATTGCGTGCCGGAAGATTGTTCGCGACAGTAGTCCAGGAAGTACTTCCCGGTCTTCGTCCCTGGATGATAATGGTTGCATCCTCAGGTATGTAGCCGTTGAGGCTGATAGTGCCGGAGATGACGGCTGTTCCCGTCTCATTTTGTGTGAGGATATTGAGTGTCAGTGTTTCATTATGTGCGGGAGCGGTAATGGTAATAGGACTGGATTGTGCAAGAATTTGCTCGTTTTTTGTAAGTGTCGCCTGTATTTCATACGACGTGTTGGTCGAAGCTTTGGAGAAAACCCACTCAATTCCGTCTTTTGGGGAAAGTGATGAGGCGAAGGCGCGGAATGCGTCAGTGCTCCCGACTTCTTTTTGCAGAAGTGTGAGCGTGCTTCCTTCAGGTATCACTCCGTTGATGTCGACGATACCGGTGATCGTTGACGGAGGGGAAGATGGTGAAGTTTTTTGCTGAAGAAGCGTATAGATCCCGATACCGATAACGATCCCTATCACTATTCCGGCTATCGCGACTGCTCCCCAGATTTTCATACACATTCACCGTAGCATCAGCAAGCTGAAAAATGCAAGAGATTCTCGTCTTAACGGAGAAGGATTTCTTTGCCCGTTTGTTGTGAAAGATCAGCTGCAACAAGCATCCTCACGACTTCAAGCCCCTCCTCTCCTCCAGTGAGAGGTTTTTTGTTTTTTCTGAGACAGTCTATGAAATGTGCAAGTTCGATGTAGAGCGCCTCTGTTTCCTCAAGTGCGGGGACTGTGATATCTCCGTAGCGATAACGTGAGCGGAATGCCTGATTTTTTGATGTGCTGATTGAGACACCTTTGTCATAAATTCTCAGTTGTTCAACAGGATCCTGTTGATCAAAAAGCAGCATTTTTTTTGATCCTGCGATCATAACGGTTCTGATTTTTAGAGGTGAAAGCCAGCTGAAGTACATGTGTGCCGTGACGTTATCTGCAAAGCGCACAAAAATATGCGCAACCTCTTCCTGTGTCGTATGGACATAACGACTGGCAACTGCCCGAATCGCGACAGGTTTTGCCGTAAAAAGTGCGTGCAGGATTGAGAAATCGTGCGGTGCTAAATCCCAGATGACATTAGCATCATTTTGTATGATGCCGAGATTTGCCCGCATACTCTCATAGTAGTATGTTTTGCCGAGGCTTTTTTTTCTCAGGAGCTGTTGCATTTTTTTAACCGCAGTGTGGTAGACATAGGTATGTCCGCTGAAGATCTGGAGATGTTTTCGTTTCGCAATCCGGATCAGCTCTTTTGCTTCGGCGACTGTTTTTGTCAGTGGTTTTTCAACCATGACATGTTTCCCCGCAAGGAGTGCCTGTTTGGCCAGAAGAAAATGTGTGTGCGGGGGAGTCGCAATTGCCACAAGTGAGATCTCTGTATCCTGTAGAATCTCTGAGAAGTGTCGGGTCGTTGTGATCGACGGGTAAGTCTTTTTGAGGCGCGATGCGTCGCTGTCACAGACTGCTTTGATGCTCACATGCGGAATGAGGGCGAAGTTTCTGATGAGGTTTGGACCCCAGTACCCGGCTCCGACTACGGCGACAATTACATCATTCATCGTGTTGGGACAGAGTGGAGTAATAATACTATAGCTCCTTTCGGTGTACAAGTTGGAAAACACATAATCGATAAAAAATCTTGCGTAACAGAGATTGTCAGAGTATGATGCAACAGTGAAAAAACAGAATACATCGAATACGCGGTACATATGGGCTGATGTCATTCGCGTCAGCGCTATTTTTCTCGTCGTGCTTGTGCATAATTTATTTTTTCTTCCCCAGAACACAGTCGGTACATTATGGATGTGGATCCCCTATCTCTATGCGCAACTCGGTGTGCCGCTTTTTGTGATGATAAGCGGTGCATTGCTTTTGGGGAGAGATGAATCGCTCTCTCAATTTTTCAGAAAGAGAACCGGCAGGATTCTTCTGCCATGGATATTTTGGATAGGAGTCTATGTCATCACCGATAGTTTCCTTCATCAGAAGCATCCAGGATCGTTTTCTCTCTGGCTGAAGTATTTGTATGAGATGTTTTTTAGCCGATTTTGGTTTCTCCCAATGATTTTTGGTCTGTATCTGCTGACGCCGATTTTGAAAATACTGGTGAGTAGCGCAAAGAAATATCAGTTAGTCTATGCGCTTGTTCTGTGGTATGCCGTTTTTGCAGTGTTACCTGCATTGTATAAAGCGTTTGGAATTTATCTCTCACTTGATAGTTCGCTTCTCCGTCAGGTCATGCAGTACAGTGGATTATATGTGCTCGGGTATCTGTTGACGATGAAGCAGTATTTTCAGAAGCCTTTGGGTTTTTGGGTGCAGCTACTCCTCTCAAGCATCGCTGCGACGTATGTCAGTGTATTTTTGACTTCGTATACCCTAGCAGAGCAACACACGGATCCTTTTTTCTTCAGGATTTTTTCACCGACGATGATCCCGGGTGTCATCGCTGTATTTATGCTACTTTTTCTTCTTTCGGCACAATGGGAAAGATCACTTTCTGAAAAAAAGAAACGGTTTCTTGCACTTGTGAGTACCTCAGCTCTCGGGATTTATCTTGTGCATGAAATCGTCCAGGAAGGGATCGCGCGATATGTCCCGGGAATTGATCTTTTTCTCCATACTATAGAGCCACTTCTCGCATCCCCGCTTCGGGCTGTACTCATATTTTGTCTCTCGTTTATTATAATCGCAATTCTAAAAAAAATTCCCCTGCTCAGATTGATAGCGTAGCGTGGTTTTTCATTTTCTGTGCTCTGCTATACTCCAAGATATGACACTTCGTCCGGTTCAGGATACAGATGCAGAGGGGGATACTGGAAGGATTTTTCAGGAAGCAAAGTCACTACTGGGAGTACAATCTGTTCCGCTTATGCTTCGTTATCTTGCGAATGCACCAGGTTACCTCCGGTATCTCTGGGAGCCGATGCGTCAGGACTTAGGTGCTGAGGAGTTTCACGAGTTGTCTCAAAAACTCATCTCTTTCAGTCTCAGTTCAGCCGCGATTATCTATACTCCATCTCATCATGCATCTGAATTTGCAGGTACGATGAGTAGAGAGGAGAGAGTGGAGTCAGAGCGGGTGTTGCAAAAAGTTCTTCTACTCCAGAGTGTATTTTTTCTTTTCTCACTTGATCTTCGCGAGGATCTGAAAACTGCATTTTCAAAAAGGATGAGGAGTGACTCATTGCCGGTTGGTGAGGATTTGATCGAAGGTGAAGGAGGAGATCCGCGCTCGTATCTCGCGACAGAGTCAATGGAGGCGCCATTTTTTCAGAACGGACAATCCGTCGCACCGGGAATGGAGACGCTTTTTACGGTTGTTGCAAAAGAGATGGAACGACTAGGGAAAACTGAGGCATACTTGAAAACACGGGTTGAGCTAGAGCGGGTAGGCTTGCTGTATCTCGCATCGGTTCCATCGAGGATGCACTCAAACTATAAAGTGTTTATGGAACGTATCGAGGATGAGTATGTTGCATATGAACTTCTCTATCTGCTGACACATGTATTTCCGTCAGATTTTCCGCATCTTCTGCTGACGGGAGCAGCGATGCATGTACTGCTTCATGGAGGAAAGCATATTACGATTCGGTAGTTTGCTCGGTCACAAAGTCTGAGAGTGGCTGAAGATAGTACTCTCTCCATCCATTATCAAGAGCCTCATATTTGGTGTCCGGTATATGCTCATGGAGTAGTGTCAGTCTCGTCATGTCCTTTTCTTTCTCAAGTGTGAGTGTGACACGCATCCCTTGTGTCGTTTTGTCATCATGCCACTCCTGAACGAGTTTCGATTCCTTTATTACCTCGATATTTTTTCCCCATATCTCTCCTCCCCAGAGTGTAAACGGCTCCCCCTCTTTCTCGCTCATCACCGCAGTTCCTCCTCCCCATTGGTTGATTATTTTTGGGTTGGTAAGCGCCTGCCAGACGATTGTCAGAGGCGCATTGATAAGGTAGTGTTGGTGGAGTGTCTTCATCGCCTTTTTCGTTTTTTCAGGATTAGCAGGGTGATAAGTGTAAGTAGCAGCAGTATACAAAAGCCAATTCCAAGCGGCAAGAGAAGGTTTGCTTTAAGTTGTTTATTCACAATCGGTTCTGTCGAATCGACAACTATCCCATATGAGTCGATGATGCGGATAATCGGTGTGACGACATTTCTCTCAGACGGGAAGAGGTGGCTGATAGTCGGTCCGGATATTTCTGTTCCGTCATCAAGATCCCAGGAATATGACCTGACTTTTGCTCCATCTGGCAGGGAGGCGGTGAGTGTGACTGGCTTTCTCAGGTCCGCTTCTGCAAATTGAAGTGGAAAATCAGCGGCTTTTTTTCCGTTTATCAGGATCGTCGGTTTAGGGATCATATAGTCTTTTGTGGGTTTTATCTGAAGGGAGGTGTCCTGCAGTAAAAACTCCTGGTCTGAGTCGGGTGTTTTTGTTGCAATCACAAGTGTATATGTTCCTGCTTTTTTATAACTGTGCGTCGTGGTGAGCCCTGATCCTTTTGTCCCGTCGCCAAAATTCCATACGAACTGTAGTTTTGAGAGGGAATCCTCGGTGAATGGGAGCGATTTTTTCTCAAGCGAGAAAGAAAGCGGTTGGTTTACGTGATACGCAGTCGCTCCGATATCCTGCGGGAAGGAGAAAGTGAGCGTATTGTCACTTGCCTGTACGGGATAGATCTCAGTGAAGATACCGTTTATTTTTAAAAAAGGTGATTGTCCGCTCAGGTGGGCTTTAGCATGAGGAGGAGTACTGCAAAAGAAAAGCAGGACTACCGCGAAGGAGGTGATTATCTGTCGGATACATCTCACGATCTGTGTTGTGTGGGTTTTTTCAAAAATGATATCGTCGCGAGAATGATGGCGAGAATACTGAGAATTAGCGGGACATCGGGTAGCGCCGTTTTTTCGGAGACATTGTGTGGTGCAGGTAAACGCAGATCATCAATAATCAGTGTTGTGGCGTATGGTCCTGAATTCTCCCCTTCCTCATCGTGGGAATCTGTAGTGGGTTGTTTGTCCCAGGAGATGACAGTGCCGTTTTCATATGTCTGATATGTTTTCCAGATAAGTGTCGCGGTTTTATCAGGTGTGCGTGCACTGAAGGAGAATTCGTCACGTTGCTGTGTAGGTATGCTTCCGCCTGTCCACTCAATACTCGTGGTGGTGTCATCTGCTGAGGTTGTGGTGATCTGCCAACCGCTTTTGACAGTTGGTGTGATATGTTTCACGTTTTTTGGGATAAGTAGTTTAATACCGGTTGTCGGAATGTCTTTTTCGTTTGGTACGCTGAGAATAAACGTCTGAGAGGTGCCGATGCCGACCTCGTGTGGTGTTATGGAAATATGTGCGTCAACTGGTTGTAAAATTGGTATGAGCAACATCCAGAGAAGAAATGCGGAGAGATATATCAAAAGGTGCTTCATTGTGCGAGTCTCTTTCTGAGAAGTGCTCCCGCGATAAAGAGTATGATGATGCCAACTCCAATTGTATGTGGGAGATGGGTGGAGAGGAACGAGACACTTGAGGTGAGTGACTTTTTCTCTGACTGCTCTCGTGAGACACGTATCGAATATTCAAGCGTGAACGGGTTGAATTCTTTGTCCAATGCTTGTCCTTTTATGCGGAGTAAATAGATATCTCTTCGGGGAAATGTGTAGGGAATCGCGATACTTTGATCTGAGTTTTCAATGCCCTGAAACAACGGTTGCTCGTAGAGTGTTTTTCCTTCAGATATAATCTCAAAAGAACAGGTGCAGTTGTCTTTCGTTAGGAGAGATTCGGTGTCTTTCAGTTCGATCATGATCGAACTTTCCTGACCGACGATCGGATCATCATCGGGATCAATATGGATTACCCCACCGATTGTGCCACTTTTTTCCAAAATATGTGCGTGCGAGGTTTGCGGAAAGAGTATAAAGAGTGAGAGGAAAAGAAGAAGCAGTGTGGTAGGTTGTTTCATTTGATGTCTATGAGAAACTCTGTTGTTTGTATTGTACCATCAGGATTAAGCTGTAGAAAGAGCCGATAGGTTCCTGGTTTTACGACAGATGTGAGCCCGAGAGGTGAAAAGACGATCTCAGGTCCACCTTTCTCTTCTGCTTGAAGCGGCTTTGCGATGACCGGATGGACATGCAGATAGTCGTATGTTTTTTCATTGATTATGACGAGATGTCCGAAGGCTCCAAGGTACTGCCTGAGGGTGCGTATAGGCTTTTTTGTGTTTGCGTCACGTATAGTAAAGGTCAGCGTTTGTTCCCCTATACTGAGCTTCTTTGCGGTAAGAGGTGAAGGGTGGGTAAGAGTGATGTCATATCCGTTTGTCGTTGTACTCTTTTTCTGTTGAAGCGTTCTGGGAGATGGTGAGATACCATTTCCGACCGGGATAGTGAATGCTGCCTGTTGCTCAATGCTCCCAAGCGGTTGATACGAGAGGTAGATCCGGTAGATTCCATCACTGGGAAATGACGTTGTGATAGTAAAGGTGTTGTTCGTTTGGACTGGGTGTATATGATTAAAATCAGTAAAATCGCTGTTGATACTGACCATGTGCATGAGCTTCTCATAGTTTATTTGGAAAAACTGAACTGGTGTTCCGCTTTGTGCATCAAATATATGAAACCTTATAGTGACTTCTTCCTGTGGTTGTATTGTCGAAGGTGCGTCGATGTCAACAGTGTACCGCTTGGTTGTATCGCCCCTGAGCCAGGTGGATTTTGGTAATGTTTGAATTTGTTGTGATGCAAGATCTCGTGCGGTTTGTTTATGTTGCTCATGGATGCTGAGTGTTGGGAGGGGTGTGTCTGCAAATTGAGCTGTCTCAAACATGACGATTCCGCATAAAATAAGACATGTTGTTGGACCGATGCGGATGAGTGAGTGATATTTTTTCTGCAGATATCTGTCAACCCGGAGAGATTGTAGAAAAAGTAAAAAAAACACAGCAAGAAGTATGAGTTGGGGAATCATACGTGAAAGGTTTTGGAAATGAGAACCGAGCATCAGTGCGTGGAGGAGGATAAGAAGTGCTGTAATATACACAGTGCGGTGTAGTCGTTTCCAATTTTTGTATCCAATTTTTTGTATCGCGAGGTCATACGAAGTGACACTCATAAGAAGGAGAAAAAAAAGAGCAATTCCACTCAGACTGAGCGCGAGAAGGTATTTTCCGTTTAGGAAAAGAATTCCTTCAACTCCGCCGAGCTGTCCGAAAAGTGCGAGGACTCCGTGGAGGAGGGCAAAATAGCATGCAGAAAGTCCAAGCGCTCGTCGTGCCTGAATATAGGTGCCGGCAAAGGGGAGTTTGGGGAATGCCTGAATCAGCGGTGTTGCGAGAAGGGTAAGGTAGAGAAAAAAAACTGCAGTGAGCGCGTAGCTTTGCGTCATGCGGATAAGCTGTAGACGTGGTTCAGGGATGAAAAGTAGTGTTGCCAACAAAATAATAAGTGACAAAAGTACTGAGCTGAAAAAAATTATTATGCGCATGGTAGTGGTTTTCTGTGATTTCATGATAGTTCAATCGTATGGAGCCCAATACAGTATAGTACTCAGCGATTTTTATATGGCGGCTGCGAAATGCAGCCGCCATATGTGTTCAGGATTATTTTTTCTTCATCCTGATGAAGAGAGCGAGAACAGAAAGAAAGAGTGATCCGCCTGAGAGAGCAGAGACAATTTTCAATCTCTCGTTGAGATCAGTAATTGCTGCTGATTTAGTTGGAGTGGTAATACTTTCTGTTAAGTCGTTAACGATTTCCGTTTGAGAGTAAGGCCCTTTTCCCGTTCTCTCATTTTCCTCTTTTTCTTCATCAGAGAGGTTTTTAAGAGTTTCGGGATCTTGATCCCATGAAACAATATCTCCGTTTTGATATGTCTGGTATGCCTTCCAGCTGAGTGTTTTTTTCTCAGATGGGACCTTTGCGCTAAAGAGAAATTCATCACGTTGTCCAGTAGGTATTTCGCCACCGGTCCAGCTAATTTCAGTTATTCTTACTTCTTCTCCTTCGGCAGATTTTTTTGTATCAATGAGCCATCCTTGTTTGACGTTTGGTGTGACGTATTCTAGACCTTCAGGGATGACTAAGCGCAATGAGATTGTTGGGTTATCTTTCTCATTTGGTACACCTATCGTGAAGGTTTGAAATGCTCCTATGCCTGCTTGATTAGGTTTTACCGTTACATGCGCTGATGCCGGTGTGATAAGAAAAAGTACCAAAACTGTTCCTATAATTATTGATGTAATTTTATTCATAATTTCACCTCCTTTCTGCCATGCATTCATGGTGTGATAGAACGAAAAGGAAAATGTTTCCAGAGAACTGGATCAGGAAAAAGTGGAATTAGGAGGTCGGTGGGGGTTTATTGGTAAAAATTACCGGTTTTTCTGATTGAAGCGGAAGTTCTTGAATACTTTTTTGTGATGGTTGTAGGTAGTATATTGACTGAAAAATCTCTGTAGTTGCAACAGTTAGAGCTGGCATGCAACAGGGATGCTCCAAAGCTGTATGTGATGACAGGTCGTGGTTGTTCATCATATGTATTGGTGTCGTGTGTGCGAGAAAAAAAGTTGTTGCGACCAAGAGGATAAGTGCACGAAGTCGCAGCGAAGAGCCTCTCGTATTGCTCCCTGGCTGAAATGTATGATTGGTGGTGATTAAAGCAAGAGCACAAGAGAGGACAGATGCAAGGATTATATGGGGAAGATGTTCAACGAGATGGTGTGACGATGTGGCAATTGTCAGACTGAGATAGAGGAAGGCGGAAAATGTAATAATTGTATTGAGCGTGAACATTTAGTTGATCCGATTATAGACTTTTTTAAAAGGGTCAACAATATATCCTATTTTTATGTGTCTATATGGTTATTCTCTCAAGTAAATTTCAGCAATATTTGTTATACTCTCGAAGAGAATTTATGTACGTTGTTTTCTTTTTTTTACGAAAAAACATAGTGTATATTGCCTGGATTCAGGCGCTCGTTGCGACACTCGGGAGTTTATATTTTAGCGAGATTGAACATCTTGTGCCCTGTGTGCTTTGTTGGTATCAGAGAATACTTATGTATCCTCTCGTTGTGCTGCTTGCAGTCGGGATCCTGAAAAAAGACGCACATCTCCCATACTATGTTCTTCCGCTCAGCGTATCCGGATTTCTTATCGCACTCTATCATTACCTGTTGCAGCTAGGAGTGATTCCTGAAAGCGCTGCACCCTGTATTGCCGGAATTTCATGTGCCTCACGGCTTGTCCAGTGGTTCGGATTTATCACAATACCGTTTCTCTCGCTTGTAGCGTTTGCAGTGATAACAGTGAGTATGGTATTCTTCATCAAACAAAAAATATATGTCAAATGAGCTGAAGGCACTTCTCGGAATCGGTATCGCAACACTTCTCATTCTCGTCGGTGGGGTGTTTGTGATGAGTAAATCCAACTCAACTACTGAGGTGCAGGCTGATCAGAAAGTTGAAAAGGCACTACTTGTGAAGAAGGACAGTTATGCTGTCGGTAGTCCGAAAGCAAAAGTGACAATTGTGGAGTTTGCGGATTTCCAGTGTCCTGCCTGTGCAAGTGCCCAGCCAGTTATGAAGCGTATCCTTGAAGACTACGAGGGGAAGATCTATTTTCAATTCCGTAATTTCCCGCTTCCCCAGCATAGGAATGCGAAGCTCTCAGCATATGTCGCAGAAGCAGCGGGTAACCAGGGTAAGTTTTGGGAGATGCATGATCTTCTCTACGAGAATCAGCTCGATTGGGCAGAAAGCACAAAGCCAATGGAGTTTTTTGAGAAGTATGCGAAGAAGCTTAATCTCGATATCGATCAGCTGAAGGAGTACATCAAAAAAGATGAGGTAGCAAAGAAAATCGACAGGGATACACAAGATGGCGGCTCAGCAGGCGTGAACTCAACTCCGACATTTTATGTAAACGGCATGCAGCTGCGTGGTGTTCCGCAATATGCAGATCTGCAAAAACTCATTGACCAGGAATTGGGTAAAAAATAACCTCTCTACCTTGACATTCCCCATCGTCTCTCCCTAGACTGAGAGTATAGTTTGTTTTTCAGGAAAGGAGGTGAGTAATTAATGAAAGCGCTTCACATGGTAACGTTTATTCTCGTTATTGTCGGTGCTGTCAACTGGGGTCTTGTTGGCCTTATGAATCTGAATCTTGTCGAACTCCTTTTCTCAGCAATGCCGGGAGTCGTGAATCTGGTTTATATTCTTGTTGGTGCATCAGCAGTGTATCTCGCTGCCACTCATATGAGTGATTGCAAGGTCTGTGCAAAAAAATAAGGCACGAAGCTCTTCTGGGAGTAAGCTTTTTTATCCCGTTGGATTTTGAGGAGGTTCAGTTTTACCGGAAACCTTGACCGAAATCGGACGGAGCATCATTACTCCCAGAGAAGCTATTTTATACCCAAACGACAGTACAAATCCCATCAAAAAAAGAGTCACTGACATGTTGAGCATTTTATTGAAGTCCGCAGAGGGAAGTAGCTCAAGTTGGTCGTTTGCGCCGGTTGAAGGAAGAGAAAGGCTGCCTGTCGGGAGCTGTGGCATAAATGCGGAGAGGGAGAGTTTCGGAGCTTCAATAGAGAACACGGCAAACGGGGCGATTCTTCCTGTAAATACGAGGAGTACCTGGATAAGCGCTCCGAACATAATCAATAGCCCGGCGATTAAGAGGATATACCCTGTCACCCGTTCATTCATCTAGGTGTAGTATACGGTGTTTTATTGGTAATATACAAATATACATTCATCTATGTTCTTAATTCTCTGTCTTATCGATTTAGTGATACTTTTTTTCTTGTCCCGTCTCATCACGAGAGCGCTCTCCCAATTGATTCACAGCAAAACAAAACGCCTACATCTTACAGTGACACTCTTTTCGTTTCTTTTGTTTCCGGGTACATTGCTTCATGAACTTGCGCACTACATCACAGCGCATATTGTCGGTGTGAGAACGTTTGATTTCGTGTTGCTGCCAAAGCTCGAGGAGAATACTGTCCGTCTTGGGAGTGTCTCTGTCGCGAAGTCTGATAGTCTCAGGAGGATGCTTATCGGGGTTTCGCCATTAGTATACGGACTTGGGATAATCTTTTTTATGCTGTGGTTTATATACCAGCAACAGGATGCTGAGTGGTGGCAAGTTCTAGTTGTTGGGATTCTTGTATTTCAGATCAGCAATACGATGTTTCCTAGTAAGGCTGATCTTGAGGGGACAATGCCGTTTTTTATACTTCTTTTGTGCGTGCTGCTTGCGGGTTTTTATCTTTTTGGATATGAAGCGGCGTACTCACTTTTCGGACTTCATGTGTTTGCCAAGACTGCGTTGTATTATTTCTCGATCATCGTTGCTGTTGATATAGCAGCATTTATTACACTAAAAATTCTGATGGTGAAGAAATAACTGGGAAGAGCAGAATAAATTATTTTTTCTTCTTTTTAGATGAGGAATTGTGAGGCTTGCTTGCAAAATACATAAGAGCAAGCAGAAGACAAAAGCCTACAACAGCGAGAAATACATATGTCTGGAAATTCCCAGCCAAAATGATCGCATCCTGATTTTGATAGAAAAGCAAAAGGACTGAGAGGGCTAAGACAACAATGAAAAATCCAAGTACTGCTCGGGCAGTTGTGTGATGATCTGTATGAAGTTTCATGTATTCATGATAAGGAGATTATGAGGATGATGTCAAGGAGACATTTTCATGAAAAAATATCCGAACAACTTTTGTTACCACCTCGTCAGGAAGAATACGTTTTGTCACTGTATGGAAAATGTATTCTTTTTCTGCGAAGAAAAAAAAGAAAAGTGATTACTGAGAAGTGAAAGAGGCCATCTGGAGGTGCAATGTGGTTAGTTATATAAGGAATAATATATATTAATTATAAGTAGTACCAAAAAAAATCCGTAAAAATACTCCTTGACACCACCCCCCTCATCTCTCCATACTGAGTACAGATCAGAAACAAAAAGAAAGACTCTGATCATTACATATATACCTATGTCTGCCCAGACCATTACACATACAAACAAGAAC
>JBDKFM010000011.1:0-25023 GCA_039798685.1 Candidatus Parcubacteria bacterium
GGTGATTTGAAAGTACTTCCTGCAACAGCTACTCCAGCATGTGCAACATTAGGAAATGTATCAGCACAGCTTGGATATTGCTACGTTACTCAGGGTAGCTCATCAAACTTTGCAGTCTTTTCAGCACTCGAATCAATCTCTGAGAGATCAAAATGCAGTGCAAATCCTACTGTGACAAGTGCATTCTTCCTTTACTCATCATCTGATGCGAAAGCAGGAACAGTATGCGCACCAGCAGGAGGTAATTCTCAGCCAAACACAACCGGCGGATACACATTCTTCTGATGACATTTAAGTCTCTTACCAGCCCGATTTATATCGGGTTTTTTTGTTTTTTAGTAACATTTGTTATATACGTGCACCATCTCCCCCTCACTGCCCTCTCCGGTGACGGTGGTGACTTTTTGACTGCTATTGTCACAAGAGGTCTTGCGCATCCTTCTGGTTACCCGACATATGTGATACTTGGTATTTTCGCAACGTTTCTTCCATTAGCGACGACTGTTGCATTTAAGGTAGGACTTCTAAATGCGTTTCTTGCATCCTTAACTATATGTGTTCTTTTCTTGTTTCTCTATAACGTCACAAAGTCAAAGTTTATTTCAGTTGTATCCTCACTTTCTTTAGCGTTTGTCTATCCATTTTGGCTGTATGCTGAAGCGGTTGAAGTATTTTCTCTCCATTTTTTGTTTATTGTATTGTTTTTATTTATTTCATACTCGTATCATGTGACGAAAAAAAAATCACTTCTCCTTCTTCTTTCATTTTTAGTTGGATTGTCGTTGACAAATAATTTCACAATTGTATTTGCATTTCCGTCAATCTTTGTATTAGTTGTTTCAAAGTCTTTGATGAAACAGCTCACTCCGAAATTTATGATTTCCTTGTTACTTCTTTTTGTTCTCGGGCTTACTCCATACCTCTATCTGTTTTATGGATCTTACTATGGTCCGACTATCAGCTGGAAGCGAATTGAAAGCATATCCGGATTTCTACATTATGTGATGAGAAAAGACTATGGCTGGGGTACTGATCTTCAAACAGGTATCCTATTTCAGAACAGAGTACTTGCACTACAGTCATTTAGTACGTATTGGCTTAGAAATATTCCTGCTGTGTACTTCCTACTCTGTGCCCTAGGAATGGTATTCACTTTAAGAACACATAAAGTTCTTTTCCTTTCGTTGCTTAGCGGTATAGTATTTTCTGCAGGATTTTTTCTTTTATATACGGGAAACACTATTGGTGATACGTTTATTCTAGGAACACTTGAGAAGTTTTATGGTATGCCCTTTGTGTTTACAGTTCCCTTTTTCGCTTTCGGAGTGCTTTTTTTGCAACGTTTTCTTGCAACTCGCCTACAGAGCATAGTTCGATCATCTGGAGGAAGACTGATGTTAAAGGTCGGTATCGTCGTAGCATGTGCGGTTATCCCTGTTTCACTTTTTTTGAAGAATGTTGATCGTTTATACTTTAGAGATCTTACAATTGGAGATGACCATGTCATAGCTCTCCTTTCTACAGTTCCAAAAAATTCAATCCTTTTTCTCAAAAGTGATACTTTGCATTTTAATGCATCGTATGTGCAGCATGCATATAACTATCGGAAAGATGTCTTGCTTGCCACTACCCCGTCGCTTGAGCGATTTATCGAAGGAAACAAGAGGTACAAAGCTATGATGACGAAAATAATCAAATCTAAAAAGTATAAAGAAGAGAATGATGTCTTACTTGCTACCGCTATTGCGATGAAACATGATCGCCCGATCTATACAGAAAAAATGATTGGAATCGGGATTATAGACCCTAGGAAGGAGATGATCCCATACGGACTTATTTACCGACTTCGGAATGATGGTGAAAAGATGTCTAAAGATGCGTTTGTCAGGCAGCAGAAACAGCTTTTTTCAGTCATGCATGTCGATGATGTGAAAAGAATTTCAAATGCGGAGAATCTTCCGCTTCTGATGATGATTATTCCGTATCAATATGCTCAGGTTTACCGGGATACGGGAGAGTATATTATCAGTAACTATAATGATCTTAAGGCAGCTCAGTATTTTTTTCTTCAGGCGCATGAAGTACATTTGTTTGATCCCTCCCCTCTAAGTGCGCTTATCAGAAGCCATATTCTTCTTGGTGAATGTGACGAAGCGTCGATGTATATCGAAAAAATGCAAAAAATTGATTCCTCACAAGCTGAGATCTACCGTAAGCTGCTGAAAAACAAGAAGTACTGTGATGTATAATCTGAGTATTCATGTTGCGTACATTTTCAAGATTAGATTTTTTGCTTCTTACGTTGCTTTTTGCTAGCACATTGTTCTTTTGGTTTCCGACGATATCTCTTCCCTACTGGTGGGATTCTGCAGGTTTTGTAATGCAGCAGGCGCATTCCTATTTGATTCACGGATTTTCGGTCACGAGAGCGTCATATTCAGATTTTGCTCATCCCCCACTACTTAGTATGCTTCTTGCTACTACTTGGTATCTGTTCGGCGAGGATGTTGTTATTTCTCATATCGCGTATCTTCCATTCGTACTGTTTTCAGTTATTGGTATATATTTGCTGGGAAGAGAAGTTGTAAAGGACTCAATCGTGGGGCCTGTGGTCGGTTTTGCGACAGCGTTACTTGTACTATTCACTCCGACTTTCCTTGCACAAGTTGGCATAGTGTATATGGAGATTCCTGCAACTACGTTTGCTGTATTCGGGTATCTTTTTTTTCTGAAAAGACGCTATGTGTTAAGTTCTTTCTTTTTTTCCCTCATGGTTTTGATGCGTGAGTTTACTTCAATTATCGTTTTTGTTTTTGTAATTCTTTTTGTTCTCCGTTGGTGGAGCGAGAGAAAGAAGTCCTCATCTGTTCAATATAGAAATATTTTTTATATGATATTTCCAATTTTACTGTTATGCGGGTGGTTTTTTTATCACTATCTTCTCACTGGGTGGTGGATGATCTCGCCTGACCGTCCATTTGTGGGTGGTCATGCTTTTTCATTTGACTTTGTGAAACTTGCTTCAGTTTTTTCATTTATTTTTCTTTTTCAGTGGAGGGTGTTGCTTTTCGCGGCATTTGTTCTCTGTTTTCTCGGATCATATTTTTATTCTCCAAAAATTTGGTTACGACAAAAAGACTTGCTGCGGATTGATACTGCTCCTCTTTTTATCATTCCTGTAGTCTACTTGTTATTTTTTGGCAGATTTGAGTTTTTAACCCGTTATTCTGTAATTGTGCTTCCTTTTCTTTACTTGCTCGTTGTGTGTTCCCTGAAGAATATGATTAGTAAGACAAAGCGAAGGATGCAAGTATGTGTGATTCTCAGTTTTAGCCTTGTTACGTTATTTTTCTTTAGGTCCGAATGGAATCTGCACAGAGTTGTGAATACATATTATTATTCTCCCCTTGAAGATAACCTTGAATATCGTGATGTGATTGCGTTAGGAAAACAAGTTGCGTCATATCTTGAGCTTCATCATCAGGATACAGCCATATACTCCTCATTTCCGTTTACCAGTATGCTTGCTGATTCTTATCAGGGCTACACTGCAAGCTCTTTTACTATAAGGGACTGTAAGACATATGCGAGAGGTAATGGAGTCATTATCTATCATTACTTTTCACCAGGTTCTGTTGACTGTTCGCATCTTTTAAATACGTATGTGATAAATAGTAAAAAGAAATTTAGTGTAAATGGTAAACGTGTATTGGTCGCTGAATTTTCTGGTAGTAAAAATAAAGGAGAGGAAAAAAAGTAGTTGTTGATTATATTTTCTTTTTCTTTGCCACACCAATTAGATATGACGGAGTGAATCCATACCGGAATTTTTTAATCGGCTCAACAGCTGTCCCTCGGAAAAAATATTTAAATGATGAGTCAACAAACCAATTAAGTTTTCCTGGTGGAATGAGATGAGTTATCTTACTCACCAGCTTGAGGTAGCCGAGATGGATTGGTTTTTGTCCGTATAGCCTGACATCTTCGAATTCTACATTTAGTAATTCTTTAAATTCATCAAGGTAGAATTCTTTGAAATGAAATGGATTTGTTTCTTCTGTTCCGAGATTTTTATTCGGCGTCGAAAGAATGAGAATACCGTTTTCTTTTAATACTCTCTGGATTTCTTTGATGAATCGTCTATAGTTTTTTACATGTTCTATGGTCTCAAATGAGACCACGACATCAACAGACTTATCCTTAAGTGGTATTTTTACTGCGTCTCCTGTTTTATAAGTGATTTTTTTATGGGGATAGCGCTCCTTTGCATAAGATACTGCGTCTTTTGAGTTATCGACTGCGGTGATCGCGTATGGTTTCGCGTTCATCATAAGAAGTGATCCATATCCACTTCCGCAGGCAATATCAAGCACTTTTTTATTTTTTATATATTTTTTTGCAAAATTATACCGTGCTGCATGGTCGTTGTAGAGCTGTTTACCGAACCGTGAGAGTTCATCTGGGACAAGTCTTTCGGGATGACAGTGTTTCACATGTAATGCCGGTGAATGCATAATATATCTATAGTAGAATACTACATTTCAATGAGTCTGTATAGACTAAATTGATTGTTCTGATAGCATTTCTTAGACATGTATTATTTCTTATAACTAAATACCCACATCATATTTTCAGGATACGACACCACTGTTTTTAGTTTATTCTGTGTGATGAAGTCTCCTCCGAATTCCCAACATACGAGATAGTCGATTCTATTGTTGAATCCATGGTATGAAGGAGTATGGTGGGTTTTGAGTGTGTTTATTTTTTTTAGAGTTTTTCTTTCAGGAATGATTGGGATAGTAAAAATACAAATTCCACCTGGTTTTAGTATCCTCTTCGTTTCTGATACTGCTTTTTTTACATCAGGTATGTGCTCAAGAGTTTCACTGTGTATCACGAGATCAAAACTGTTTGACGTGTAGCTTAGTCGTGTAATATCTTCATGAGCGGAATGATAGAGTAACTTTTTTACGATGTTTTTTGCAGTCGTGATAAGGTTTTTGTCAAATAATGATGGCTGGTATTCGCTGTACGAAAGTGACGGGATTTTTTTGAGAATAGGATGAAGATTCCCGCAGGAGTTAATCTCCGCAATTTCTAATCCTTTTTTCTTTGCGTGTTCACTCCATGCTGCGAGAGAATCAGCATTTTTATATGGAAATGTTTTTATTATTGCCTCTGCGAGCGCTCGTGTTCTCAGGCTATTTTTGCACACAGGACAAAATAGTGATTCTCTTAAATTAAATTTTTTCTTTTGGACACTTGTCAAATTCCATGCCTTAGCGAGTTCATCTGAGATGATCTCTTTCTTAATCCACCTGGATACATTTGATCCGCATGCAACACATTTCATATCTTTGATAGTTTCTTATTATAAGAAGAATTTGTCATTGATCGTAGGCCGTCTTTTATTCCCCTTACGTATTCGGCTGCAGCGGGAAAGTCTTGCAGTGTGAGTAGCGAATACGGAAGCCGGATTGCGAGTTGACCACATAACACAGTCAATGGATTTAGTTGATGTCTACTCATAAAAATAAATGGATTTCTTGCGTAGTAGTATGCCCTGATGCTGCTAAGTCTATTACTCCCTTTTTTTCCACTGGAAGCTGAAACGATGTGTTGCACTAATGGTTTGTTGACTAAGTAACATTTATACATTTTTTTTCTTGCAGTATAGCAAAAATCTACGTCCTCCCAGTAGAGAAAGTACTCTTCCGGTATCAGTCCGACATCATTAAACACCTCGCGCTTCACCATCATTGCAGCACCTGTTATAAAATCTGTTTCACTTTGACGTATTATTGTATCTGAAAGGATTTTATTCATATGTAGATGTCTGGTTATACAGAATTCTTTGTTGAGGCTTCCTCCTGCAAACCATATTTTGTCTCCATTTTCTTTATAGGTAATGATGCAGCCGGTGATTCCGATACGACTTGATTGCAGTGGTTTTTGTAGATCCGATAAGATTGTAGATTTCACTGTTGCATCATTATTGAGGAGGAATATATATTCATAGTTCTCTTCGAGTGCTTTTCTGATACCGACATTATTCCCGCCTGCGTATCCGAGATTTTTCTTATTTTTGATCAGAGTATATTGAAAACGAAATATTTTTAGGTGATTTTTATTGATTTTTCCCGTGCCGTTATCGATGATAAAGACTTTTGATGTGTTTAGATCTTTTATTTTCTGAATGCTGTCGAGACAACGAAGTGTGTTCTCGACCTCGCCGAAATGGAGCACAATTATCGCTGTGGTCTTCATCTGGTTGTAGAGAGGTTTTTCGTTGAGTGCGTCACGTCCCATACTGTGTGGGTTTTTATTTTTAATTTATAGTCGATGAATCCGAGTATTCGCCCTATCGCTTCCAGCAAGATGACGAGTGGCGTATAGAGCAGGTACCGTGGTGTTGGTTTCATGGATTTCATAAGTGCTGAGAGAGCGAGGAAAAAGCGGAGAGTTGAGACTTCATAGCTGTAAAGATGTTTAGTGACGATGTGTCCATAATAGATATGTCTTCTTCTTGCGAGAAACTCACTTATTTTTTCAGGACCCTTGTTGTAGACAATCGCTTTCGGAGCATATGCTGCTTTATAACCCTGTCCGCGTATGAGTGGTTCGATGTTTGCCTCATCGACAGAGGAGGTTGAAGGAATTTGTTTAAAGATTTTTCTAAACGCAATCATCTCACCCATTTTCGGTTGACTGAGTGAGATTTGATGGTGGATTTCCCACTGTAAGTGTGCCGCAAACCCCATAAATGTGCGTTCATTGTTGACCGGGACAGGATGAGATCCGACGATACCAATTTCCTTTTTTTTAAATGGTACAAGAAGAGTTTTAAGCGCGTGGTGTTCCAGTATAAGATCAGCATTTACAAGGACGAGAATTTCATTTTTTGCACTCGCAATAAAACAATTGACCGCAGTTGCCTTTCCGTTCCTTTTTGTTTGCTTGATGAGATGAATTTTCTTTGACCGTTTTTGATATCTGGAAATTATTGTATTTGTGCCGTCTGTTGAGCCACTTGAAACGATAATTACTTCGTTGACAAGTTTATGAAAATCCTGTTGCTCGAGGAGGGAGTCGAGGAATTGGGTGATATTTTTGGCTTCATTATGCGCCATTACTCCTATGGAGACTGAAAAAGATTTATCCCTCATCTGAATGATACTCACTATAGTAACGAATTTACACAGCCTTTCGCAATAGTCTATAATGAGAAAATCAACGTGGCGAAGTCTAAACGTAAACATCAGAAAAAAATATCTTCGCTGAAAAAAGCGCCTCGGCTCAATCTACTCTTTTCCTTGTTGGTTTTTGTTATTCCTTTACTTGTGTACGGAATTCTCCATTCTTCTGCGGTATATGGAGGAGATGCGGGTGATCTTGTCGCAGCAATTGCGGTGAATGGTGTCCCCCACCCATCCGGTTACCCACTCTATACACTTCTTGGTATCGTGTTGAAGTTTGTTCCGTTACCTGCGACCCTTGCATGGAAAGTTGGACTCGGATCAGCATTTTTCTCTTCACTTGCGGTACTGTTTGCATACCTACTTATATTTCATGTCTGGAAAAATAGACTTTTTGCGTTGATTACCTCATTTACTCTTGCATTTTATTTCCCGTTTTGGCTCTATGCTCAGATCACTGAGGTCATGGCTTTACAGCATGCACTCATTCTCGCGTTGTTGTATTTCTCCGTACTGTACAGGGAAAAAAAGGAAGACAGGATGTTATTTCTCCTTGCATTGCTGACTGGTTTGTCGCTTACAAATAATCAGACGATGGTTTTGATGATTCCTCTTGTTTTTTTACTCGTGATGAAGGGGTTGTTCCTGCCCGGATTTGGTAAAAGAATTTTCATTTCGCTTTTGTGTTTTTTCATAGGTCTTCTTCCCTATGTATATCTCCCGATCGCTGCGTCATTTTCTCCACCTGTGAACTGGAATAATCCCGTGACACTCACAGCATTTCTGCAGGTCATCATGCGTCAGGATTATGGGTGGCTCCCAACCGTCGTCGTTGATAAGTCAGTGAGATTTATTGTGCTGAAGCAGTATTTTCTCTATCTTTACAGAGAGCTGACAATACTTGGTGTGCTCGGTATAGTTGTCGGGATTATCTCATCGTTTTGGTGGAAACGCGGAATTGTGTTTCCGATTTCATTATTGCTTGGAGCATTTTTATTTGGCCCTTTTTTTTATTTTTATGGTGCCAGTCCGTCATTTGATGCAATGAGTGATGGAGCGAGGGAGAAATTTATAGCGAGTTCGTCGATTTTTCTTATTCTTTTTCTTCCTTTTGGGATGGAAAAAGTTTCCGGTGTGTTGCAGGGATTGTTGCAGAAAAGTGGATCGAGTTCTTCTCGCATGAATATATATTGCAAATCTCTCTCTGTATTTTTTTGTGTACTCCCGCTCATTCTCTTTTTTCAAAACATCACGATGCTCGATCTTCGAATGCCCTCGAAGGTGACACATGTGCTTGCAGAGGATATCCTCAGGACATTACCGAAAAATACCGTACTTATCGCACAACATGACAATGTACTTTTTCCGGTTTGGTACATGGAGTACGCTTTAGGTGTCAGAAGCGATGTATATGCAACGCTACCTGGTGAACTAAAAGATCTCGCAAAAAGAGGCATGTTGAAGCTTTCTCCAAATGATGTGACTGCGGTTCTTAATGCTGATAATGATCCTGATAATCCAGTGCATGCGGTGGCATTGCGCCTTCCTACAGATGTCGTGATATCCGAGAGTGATTATCACGGATTTTTAAAAGACGGAAAGATTGTGCTTTTTCCTTATGGATTGGTATTGAAATATGCTGATGCGAAAGAGCGGGAGATGACAAAAGAGCAGTTTGTCACAAAGCAAAATGCGTTATTAAAAAATCTTTCAGATCCGAATCACTATCTGAGCGCTGAGAAGAAAGAGCGACTTTGGCTACTTCGGAATTTTCCGCTTTTTTATGCACATGCTTACTCAAATACGGGTTACTTCATCATGTATGCCTATAAGGACTACGCACTTGCTCGGACTTATTTTAGGAAAGCTGTTTCGATCGATGATCAGGATCACTGGGGATATGAAGGTCTTGGAATTACCTATTACCAGGAAAAACAGTACGCGAAAGCAAGAGAAGCGTTTGAGAAGGCTGTGACCATTCAGCCCCTCAATCATAATGCATATTTTCTTCTTTACGGATCAAATCTTGCCTTAAAAGACGATGTGTCTGTAAAAGAGCTTGAGGAGTTTTTCAAACAGTATAAAGAGATTTATGTAGATTTTAATTTTGGGAAAACGCGTGTCAGAGTGCCGAGAAAATCGTATTGAGTAATCTGAAACATTGATATTCTTTTTTTGACTTCATACTTCATACTTCATACTTCATACTTCGATTATGCTATGCTACCTATATGGTCGCGCTCTTTTTATTTTTGCTCGGTACGACAATCGGTAGTTTTCTTACCGTCGTGATTGACCGATTGCCAAAAGGAATATCAATTGTGCACGGGAGGTCGCACTGTGATGCGTGTAAGCATACTCTGTCTTGGCTTGATCTGATCCCCCTTTTTTCTTTTGTGATTCTTCAGGGTAAATGCAGATACTGCAAAAAGCCGATTGGTGTACATCACTTGCTTCTTGAGCTTATTGTCGGGGCTCTTTTTGTGGTGACGTACTTTGCGACGCTCGGATCACTCGGCGCAGAATTGGTGTATAGTTCAGTTTTTGTCTCGACACTTACATATCGCCTTTTTCTTATCTGTGTGCTTTTTATTATTTTTTTTATCGATCTTCGTCATAGCATCATTCCCTTCGCTGCAGTTGCTGCTGCATGTGTTGTTTCTCTTCTCTGGATGATTATTGTATCCCCCATACAACTTCCAAATGCGTTTCTTGCTGCATTCGGTTCATTCCTTTTCTTTTTTTTGATACATGCGGTAACAAAAGGGAAAGGGATGGGGTTTGGAGATGTGATTTTTTCTTTTTTTATGGGATTTCTTTTGGGTTTTCCGACAGTTGTTGTTGCAATTTATATCGCATTCTTGACAGGATCTGTGCTCTCACTCATACTTATTCTAGCAAAGCGGAAAAAGCTGAAAAGCGCAATCCCGTTCGGACCGTTTCTTGTCATCGGTACCGTTAGCTGCCTACTATGGGGATCACAACTTACGCACGCATTTCTCGTTTTTTTGCACATCATATAGCCTCAAAAAATTTTGTGACTTTGGGTAAACTAGCATTTTCTTCAAATCTTTCTGGGTTTACATTAGTTGAACTGATTGTTGTCTCGGCAGTCTCAGTGCTTTTGCTAGTTGCCGGAATCAGTATTTTAAATCCAGGTTTACAGATACAGCGAGCAAATGACGCGAAACGGAAAGCACACGTTTCAAAAATACAAACAGCCCTTGAGCTTTTCAGGTCAGATCTTGGGTACTATCCTTCTGATTCTGTCGGGTTTAACGCGCTGTATCTGGGTACTCCGCAGTATCTCCCCAAAAATCCAAATGGCGAGCCGAAAACGAGTGATGTTTATTATTATTCAGCGTCTCCGGCAGGATGTGACAACGCTACCACGGGTCTTTGTACCGGCTACACACTTATCGCTTGTCTTGAAAATTCCGCAGATGCCGAGCGTGACAGTGTGAATGACACAAGTTGCACATCGCCTCTCTGGAGTAAGACCGTGACAAACCCGTGATATGAAGAACCTGAAAGTCCGCGGACGTACACAATTGCCTCAATCGCGAAAGACAAATTCGTATAGAGCAAAAACATTGCTTTTTAATCGTAAAAAAGGTGGCTTTATGCTTGCTGAGATGCTTATAGTTATTGCCATTGCCACAGTTCTTATCAGTGTAGGGATTGCTGCGATAAACCCGACAAAACAGATAAATCGAGGCAATGATACAAAAAGAAAAGCTGATCTTATCGCATTACAGTCAGCGATGGAGCGTTATTTTGCAGATAATGGTGATTATCCGGGTGCAGTGGGATGGTGTGCGCAAATTTCAAGCGCAACATATCCTGAGGTAAAAAATGCATTGGGAAGCTATATAAAAAAAATTCCCCAGGATCCGAAATATAAAGACACAACGAGTGATTATTATTACTGGCATTCTGCCCCCCGTGAATATCGTCTTTACGCAGTATTTGAAGATACATCAAATTCGGAGATTGTCTCTGAAGCTCTCAATGTTGATGGTGGTATCCCCGGATGTACTGGGGCAAACACAAGTTACAACGTGAGAGCGGGATCATATACTGCGCTTGCGATTGCACATACGCCTACTCCAACTCCTTCTCCAACTATCACGCCTACTCCAACTCAAACACCAACTCCTACGCCCAAATTCGTACAGTTTGATGCGCAAAGCAACTCAGGGGCTGAGATAAGTGCATCAACCGTATCATGGTCTCATACAGTTGGTGGTTCAAATAGACTGTTGCTTGTCGGTGTGGTGACTGAATCGAGCAGAACAGTGTCCGCTACATGGAAAGGAACCGAGGCGTTTGCCCACGTAACGAGTTCTCCGCAGGGAACTTCTGGTAGTAGGTATGCGTACCTACTCTATCTTAAAAATCCTACTACTGGAACAGGAACAATACAAGTTAATCTGAATAGTTCAGATAACCTAAAAGCAGGGGCAGTCTCACTTAAAGAGGTTCATCAAACGACGACGTTTGGTACAACTGTTTTTGTAAATACTTCGGGTACTACTGTCACTACGGGTGCTATTGCGAGTGAAAGTACCGGAATGATAGTCGATGTTGTTGCAGCGGCTAGTAATTATGTCGCGTCAACTCCTGGAGCCGGGCAGACTGCAATCTGGAATACAATTGCAGGGACAAGTAATCCTTCAGGAGCCGGCTCGTATAAAACAGGTCAGACATCGACAACTATGTCATGGAGTTGGGGTACGTCTAAGAGCGCTGTAATAATTGCAGTACCTGTAAAAGCAGCACCATAAAAATATGAAAAACCGAGAATTAAGAAATAAGAAGCAAATTATTTTCAGGTTTAAGAAGCTCAGAGGTTTTACTATGATAGAGCTTCTCATAATCGTCTCTGTCGTTGGTCTCTTGTCGTCTATGGGTGCAGGACTTTATAGGGATTATGGAGAGACCAAGCGTGTCTCAACAGCCGGTGAGGATGTTGCGAGTCTTCTCAATGTCGCAAAAACCAGGGCAATGTCTCAGATAAAACCTGCTGTGTGCGGAGGAGCTGAGCTTGACGGATATCGTGTAGTTACCTGCTCCGGTGGCTGTAGCGGCGGGGTTTATACGTATCAACTCGAGGCGTTTTGCGGCGGGAGCGGTTACAGGGTTGGTAATATCTACAAACTTCCCACAAATGTAAGTTTTGGATCAACACTGCAACAATCAGTCCTTTTTAGGACGCTTACAGGTGCAGCGCAGGCGACATCTGATATCACTGTCTCGTCTGGTAGCAAAACGATGACTATATCGACAAGTAAGGCAGGTCTAATTGCGATGAGCGGACTTGAGTCAAGCGTCGCAGTATCAGGAGCTCCGACACTCACATTTAATGCGAGTACGACATCTGTCGGATGGGGTGGCTCGGTGACACTCACCTGGACAAGTACAGGTGCAACGAGCTGTACCGCATCAAATGGTTGGGCAGGGACAAAAACACCAAACAATACGACAGGTGAAGTAATCAGTCCTTTGACTGCAACGACGACATTTACACTTGATTGTACGGGTCCTGGTGGTACTACTGCATCTCAGAATAAAACGATCACAGTGAGTTCTCCAACATCACCGGTAATCGCTTCTTTTACCGCAGAAGATCCGGTTCTCCCAACAACCAATACCGGTACGGCATTGCACTGGACGACTACAGGATCTATCACCGGATGTACCGCATCAGCGGGAACCGGAAGTTGGACAGGTGCGCAGAGTTATCCCTCAGGAGATTTTGATACCGGGTCACTTGCGGTCACGACGACGTATACTCTCACTTGTACAGGTCCGTTGGGTTCAGACGTAGAATCGGTCGTGGTGACTGTGACTGCGGCTGCATCCACACCTACACCGACTCCGAAGATGGTTTTGGTAAATGCGACGAGTAATTCAGGTGCTGAGGTCAACGCAACATCTGTAACATGGCAGCATACAGTGAGTGGAACGGAAAGAGCTCTATTTGTTGGAGTAGTCACGGAGCTCTCCAGGACTGTCACAGTGACGTGGATGGGATCCCAAACATTGACGAGTATTCAGTCATTAGGCACCAGTGGTAATCAATATGCGTATTTGTATTATCTTGTAAATCCGACAGCCGGAACCGGTAATATCGTTGTGACAATTAATAGTAGCGATAATATTAAGGCTGGTGCCGTGTCGTTGACCAATGTCAATCAGACGACACCGATTGGTACTCCTCAGGGAAAAACAGTGAGTAGTTCGGTTTCTATAACAAGCAATGCCTTGTCAAGTTCCATATATGAAAAGATAGTTGATGTCATTGCGATCTCGAGCAGTGCTGTAGGGGTCACAGCAGCGATTCCACAACAGCAGATTTGGAGTACAGTTGGTGGTTCAACAAATCCTTCTGGGGCAGGGTCATACAGAGATGGTGGAAGTTCGGTGACGACGTCATGGAGTTGGTCTAGCTCAAAAGGTGCATCACTTATTGCTGTTCCGGTCAAAGTAGCACCATAAGTGAATTTTTCAGTATCATATGTGTATGAGAAGAATTTATTCTAATTTTAGAGGACAAACGCTTATAGAGGTTATGGTGGCGATGACGGTCGGTGTGCTTGTCCTCACCGCGATAACCTCCTCTGTGCTCACATCACTTGTCAATTCTCGTGTGAGTAATGAGTCAAATGAGGCGGCGCAGATTGCGCAGGAAGGAATTGAGATCGCCAGATCCTCCCGTACTGCAGCAGCCGGAACATATTGTCTTGATCAGGGTGTGAGCAGATTGAGTGGTATACCACAGGGGACGTGTACAGCTGCCAATGTGAGCGGTAAGTATATAAGAAGCGTCGATGTGGTTCCTGGGACAGCGTCAGATTGTGGTATCGATGTCAATAAAACTGTGGTGACGGTAAAATGGACTGATTCAAAGTGTGCTGACGGTTCATACTGTCATAAGTCAGTTCTTAGTTCGTGTATGAATGTGATCGCCTTGGCAGGGACAGTGACACCAACGCCTCCTGCACCTGGGACTCCAACAGTAAACGTTACAGCGACATTGACGACGATGACAGTCGGAAATAGTACGACGTTGAGCTGGACGTCAACCGATGCTGTCACCTGCACTGCAAGTGGAGGGACAGGATTTACGGGCGCAAAATCAGCATCTGGTTCTCTCGTCGTCTCCCCGACCACCACAACCACATATTCGATGTATTGCACTTCAGGAACTGGTGTCAATTCAACAACCTTTAACAGGCTCATTACGGTAAATCCACTTCCGACAGCAACAATTGATTCCTCCCCTAATCCAATTATATTGGGAGGAGCGGGTTCAACACTTACTTGGTCTTCGACCAATGCGACTGGTTGCACTGCTTCAGGAGGCTGGAGCGGAGCAAAAGCAGCCTCTGGGTCTGTTGCTGTGAATCCAGCGACGAATACGACATATACGATTGTGTGTACATCTGCTGACGGATATGTCTCGAGTCCCGTATCTGAGGTGCTTACGGTAAATCTTTTTGCTCAGTTACTTTTGAATTCAGGGTTTGAGTCAGGTGCTGGGCAAACCAATTGGATTATACAGCAAACCGATGCGACAGCTCCTGATGGGCCTATCTGTCAGGAATCAACAACATATTGTACAAATACGACTCCTGATGGGGCATGGTATTTAAAGTTAGGAGGTCTTATGGGTAATGGAACCCAATATGATGACCAGGTCTATCAATCAGTGACTCTTCCGGCGACGACTGTCGATGTGACTGTCTCGTTTAAGTACCGGATCATTTCTGATGAAACGACGACGACTCTTGAGAATGATAATTTTTATCCCACTGTGAAAGATTCAACGGGAACTAATATCACGAATGGTACGATTGCACATTTTACTAACCTCAATGAAACATCTGGGACAACCTGGGTGCAAAGTCCGACCTACAATATAACTTCAATACTTACAAATTATTTTGGACAGACGATTCGACTTCGGTTTGTGAGCAATAACAATACGACCCTTAAAACAAACATGTTAATTGATCAGGTGCAGTTTAATGTTACGTACGGACAATAAATTATGTTCGTGTATTGTGTATGTTGAAAAGCTTATTAGGAAAACATCGTGTGGGGAGAGCGGGATTTAGTCTCGTTGAGTTATTGATCAGTATGTTCTTGATATTGACTATCAGCTCTGTCGTGATGACGATATTTGTTGCAGGGCTTAGGGGGACGAATAGATCCAGTGCCGAAGCAGACGTGAGGCAAAATGGCAATCTCGCACTCACGCAGATGTCCCGTATGATTAGAAACGCCAAGATATTTAACGGTGTGAGCGTAGATGGCGCATCGAATTATACGACGACGTGCTACGTTCCTTCGTCTGATCCGACACCTACTCCTCAGGTATATAAATCAGTAAAGGTAACTTCTTTTGATGGAGGTGTGTCGACTCTTTCATGTCCAGCAGTCGGTGAGACTGTGCTTACTTCAACAAGTGCGACATTTGCGACGCCATTTCCGCTTACAGACGCGAATAGGGTTATAGTGGCGCCGAGTTCATGTTATTTTACCTGCACACAGGAGTCAGTGACAGATGCGCCGGCAATTGGTATTTCGTTCACAGTTGAAAGTCTTCGTGGGAGTGGCGCCATCGGACAGTCCGTTGAGCAGCTTTTTCAGACAGTTGTCCTTCCCCGGAATTATTTACGGTAACGTTGAGTTGACATGCGTATGTGGGCGTTGCTACGATGGATGTAATGAGCAGTTACTCTGTGGTTCGTCATGTTGCAAATGTGCGTGGTGTTTTGGTTCGTATGCACAATCGTCTTCTTACTGCTTCATCCCCCGGCCAAGCGCTTCTCATGGTGGTTGTTGCAATGATTATCATTCTCACGGTAAGTCTTTCTGTCGCGACGCGTTCATTCATCAACGTTCGTACATCTTCAGAGGAGGCGAGTTCTTCGGCTGCCTTTTCTGCAGCCGAGGCAGGGATTGAGCGCTATCTGAAGAATTCACAGACGTTTTCAGGGTCTATAGGTAATTCTGACGTCGCGGTTGTGACCACGCAGATTGGAGGATCCGGTACAAATCCGACACAGATCGTCTTAAATAGCGGCAATCCTGTGCTTCGTGATGATGGGGTCGATGTTTGGTTGTCATCATATCCAGGTTACACGAGTCCTTATTGGTCGGGAACGATGCGTGTTTACTGGGGAGACACGACTGACTGTGCGTCGTCTGCGGTTGAAGTTGTGTTGATTACAGGTCCCTCAGCAAATCCGCTTTCAAGCCCGACAACGACTCGTTATGCATTCGACCAGTGTGCTGCAAGACGTGGGGCAAATGCATTTACTGCTCCTATCGCAGGCGGAACTGTAGGAGGAGTCGCATTTGCGAACGCTGCTGATATAGTGATCAACGCGGCGACTCCAGGTATTATCGCGCGCGTGATCCCACTTTATCTGAATACGACAGTTGCAGTTACCGGGGGAACCGGTTTTCCCCAGCAGGGTTCTGTTGTCAGCTCAACCGGTACTTCAGGAGATGCGAAGAGAAAGATCACAATTTATCAGGGGTTTCCTAAGGTTCCAAACGAATTTTTTTCCTATACGATGTTTTCTCCCTGATAATTATTATGGCAAACGCTGCATTTGGACTTGATATCGGTACTTCTAATCTCAAATCTGTGTGGTTTGAGCAGAAACGTGAAGTTGTTGTCGTGAAGGCTGCCTTTGCTTCAAAAGCACCTGTGTCCGGGATGACTTCGTCGTCTGCAATCGATGAGGAGCAGATGGCAAAAGCGATCCGGGACCACGTGACTGAGGCAAAAATAGGGACGCGCAACGTGCATATCGCGTTAGCAGATAATTTGGTATATACAAAAGTCGTTGAGATGCCGATGCTCTCAGATAAAGAGCTTGAACAGGCAATTTTTTGGGAAGCTGAGCAGTACATACCGGCTCCTCTTTCAACAATCATGCTTGATCATGTGGTGCTCCGGAAAAATATCCAATCGAGTGAGGGAATGCGGATGGAGGTACTTCTTGTCGGCGCGCCAACTGTTACTTTGCAGAAATATCAGAAAATTGTTGAAATGTCAGGTCTCTCCGTTGCCTCAATTGAGACCGAGATGCTTGCTTCTGTACGGGCAATAGTGACATCCTCTACATTCCCTATTAGTCTTATCGTAAATATTGGGAATCTGAATACTTCACTTGCGATTGTACAACAGGGCGTCATCGTATTCGCCTATACCGTACCTATCGGAAGTGTTTCTATCACCCGTGCGATCGCATCTGATTTCGGATTTACTCCTGAACAGGCTGATGAGTATAAAAAAGCGTATGGAATTGCAGACCCAAACGTCGGTGCGAAAATTAAACGTTCGATAGAGCCGATCCTTACTTCCCTTGTTGGCGAAGTGAAAAAAGCTCTCGCTTTCTATGTGCAGCAGTACAGAGGCGAGCTCCCTGTGACACAGGTAATCCTCTCAGGTGGGACAGCAAAACTTCCCGGCATTGATGCATTTTTTGTCAACTCTGTTGGTCTTGAGACTGTGGTTGCAAATCCATGGCAGACCTTGCGTGTTGAAGGAATTCCCCAAGTATTTGCTGATCAGGGTCCGGAGTTTACTGTTGCGATCGGACTGGGATTGAAAGGCAATGAGCACTGAGATTAATCTAGCAATAAGGCGAAAGAAGTCGAATACACTGCTCTCTACCAAAAAAGTAAAGAAGCTTCGGTTATTCGCACTTTTCTTCTTATTTGCAGTCGGTGGGTTGTCAGCAATACTTTTTTTGATTATTGCCTCCTCCCCTCTTCCCTCACTGAGGCAACAAGAAGAAGAAGCTGCGAGCCTACTAACTGCAAAACAGGCAAAATTTGGAAAGTATCTTCTCATAAAAAACCAACTTTCTTCGATGAAGCTTCTTCTTGAGAGCCGTCCCGATCTTCTTACTGCCATTGATACGTTTAATTCATTGATACCACCTGGTGTAAACGTTGCTGCGGTATCGATTACAGAGAAGACGCTGGCTTTTGGTGTTACCTCTTCCTCGCTCACAAGCATAGAACAGCTTTTTACTGCAATCGATGAAAAAGTGAAGAAGAATTTGCTTCCACACACAATTGTTACGAGCCCGATCGCGTTTAATCAGAGTAGTGGTGAGTATAGCTTTACTCTTGATTTTCATTAACTATGCAGGATTCATTTTCAACAGGCTCTCTCAAATTACTTTTCTATCGTTACAAAGATACGGTGTATTATCCGATCGTCAATGTCGGTATTTTATTTGTTGTAGGAGTATTTCTACTTTTTCAGATTGTTATTCCTCAGTTTTCGCAGTGGTTTTCCGTACAGCGAGAAGTCGATACAATCAAAGGAAATATTAAGATTATTCAGGATAATACTCGGTTTCTTAATGCGCTTGATGATGCTGGTCTTGAGGCTGATGTGAAGACCGTGACGAGTGCATATCCGTTTGAAAAAGACTACGCTGGCATTATTAATGCGCTTTCACAAACGTCCTCAAAAACAGGTGTACCACTCCCTGATTTCCGTTTGAGTGTAGGGGAATCACCGACTGGCGATTTGCCCGCAAAATACCAGCTCAATCTCTCATTTCCGGGTTCACTTACCACTGCGAAAGAATTTATATCTGAACTTGAGAAAACTCTTCCAATTTCTGCGGTAACCGCGATTGACACGAGTTCTGGTGCGACAGGGATTAGTGTCGAGTTTTATTATCATGGTTTTCCTTCAATCACAATAAATCAAAAAGAGCGTTTAACGCCGTTTACAGCTGAGGAGCGTGAGTTACTTGCAAAACTCAAAACTTGGGAAATTCAGGAGGGAACATCGGCTGAGAGTAATATCGATTCGTCAGAGCAGGAGGCGTCAGCAAGCGGAGCCTTCCCTCCCCCACTCTAAAAAATTATTTTTTGAGATCCGGTCGTTTTGTTGACGTGATTCGTTTTGCTTGTTCCATTCTCCATGCATCTATTTTTTTATGATTTCCTGAAAGAAGCACCTCGGGTACATCGCTTCCGTTAAATGTTCTTGGATTTGTAAACTGTGGATACTCAAGGAGTGTAGAAGTATCATCTTCAAGAGAAAATGATTCATGTTGAGTAACGCCGTCTTTCAGGACTCCCGGAATGAGCCGAACAATGGCATCAGTTATCAGCATGGCCGGAATCTCGCCTCCAGTTGTCACAAAATCGCCGATTGAGATTTCACCGTCAATATATTCACTAATACGATCGTCTACCCCTTCATAATGGCCGCAGATGAGTATCAGGTGTGTGAGCCTTGAGAGTGTTTTTGCTCTCCCTTGTGTAAACGTATCACCTCGTGCGCTGAGAAGTACTATTTGCTCCTCGTCTTTCGGTAGATCCTCTCTGACAGCGTCAAGCGCGTTCTTGAGGACATCGACACGCATTACCATTCCGATTCCCCCTCCATACGGTGTGTCATCTACTTGTTTGTGGGAGCCAACTCCGAAATCCCTGATGTTTTTTATGACGATTGTGACTGCCTGTTTTTCTCTTGCTTTTTTTATGATGGAGAGGTCAAAAGGACCGGTAAACATCTCGGGAAACAGTGTGAGGATTGTTATTTTCATAGAAACGACAGATTTACTATAGTCTGTAAGGAGTAAAGTTTCAATGAGATTGAAAAATTGAGGTTACTCAGCTATCTCAGCAAGGGTAATATTTATCCGTTTATTTTCTTTTATTGCTTTAATTTTCATGATATTTCGGATACTTCGTATGACTTTTCCTTCTTTACCAATCACTTTTCCCATATCTTCTTTCGCGACTGTGATGATAAATTGATGTGTTCCTTCTTCTTCATGTTCCTCAACGGATACAGCATCAGGGGAGTCAACAATTGCCTGGAGAATATAGGTGAGTGTTTCTTTCATTTTTCGACAATTTTTGAGACTGTTGGAGATGGAATTGCTCCCTTTGCGACCCATGCGCTATATGCTTCCATGTCGATCGCTTTTTTACCGTTTTTTCCCATCTCATATGATCCGAGTAGCGCAATATAATCACCATCTCGTCGAGAACGTTTCTCTTTCACGACAACACGGAATTTGCGTTCGCCCTTTTTTCCTACCCTTGTAAGTCTGATTACTACTGACATAATTTTCAGCTAAACGCGTCGTGCTTATGGCGTATCGAGATTTTTCGATAAGCGATATGCTCTATGCGAGAAGCTTGTTGTATTTTAGCATTAACTGCCGATTTTCTCAAGCGCAGCCTTGGCTGCTGCTTCTTCAGCTTCTTGTTTCGATTTTCCGACTCCCTGCCCCATGAGAGTATCCCCGACAAACACGCCCATCGTAAATATCTTTGCGTGTGGTGGTCCTTCTTCAGTGAGCACTCTGTACTGAGGAGAGTGTTGTTTCTTGGCCTGAACAGTTTCCTGAAGAATGCTTTTTGGGTCTTTAAACTGTCTTGTTTGCACGTAACCGTCTGCAAGCGGAAAAAGTGTTTTTTCCAAAAATTCTCGAACGATCCCTATACCTTGATCCATATACAAAGCACCGATAAATGCCTCAAAACTGTTTGCGAGGAGCGTTTCATTTTCACGACCCTTTGATTCTTCTTCACCTTTTGAAAGTTTGAGGTGCTTACCGAGATCAAGCTCTTTTGCAGCAAGCGCTAAAGTCTTAGTATTTACGAGCAGCGATCTGAGGTTAGTCAAAACTCCTTCTTTGAAGTCAGGATAGGTTCTGTAGAGGTGATCGGACATGATAAAAGAGAGTATGCTGTCTCCGAGAAATTCAAGTCGCTCGTTGGATTCGAGTTGCTCTTTTGTTTCATTCAGGTACGAGCGATGGATGAATGCATGCTCGAAAAGTTTTTGATTTTTAAATGTCGGTAGATTATTCATGTGTTACCATTTTGCCAAGCGCTCCGTTTACGAACGCTGCACTTGAGTCATTGCCATACTCTTTTGCGAGTTCTATCGCCTCATCAACCACAACTCGTGGAGGTTCTTTTTTTTCAAAAATGAGTTCATAGACCGCAAGTCTTAAGATTGCCAGGTCAATTTTGTTTATTTTTTCGATCGGAAATTCTGGAGCAATGTGACGAATTTTTGCATCGAGTTCTTCATGTTTTTCAAAAATTACTGCGGCGTTTTCATGAATCGGTTGTGATGCAAAGTCTCGCTTAAAAAGTTCTTCGATGAGGTGTTTTCTTTTTTGATGCCTGGGATCGTGTGGAGTCTTCATGACGGGTGAGATTGTGTCACCTGACTATTCCTCGTCATTTGCGGAGGCAGCAGGAGTGCTTTTCGGCTGTTTTGTCTGCGTTGCAGCTTTTTCAGCACGTTCTTTCTCAAGCATAGCATAAAAATGTGTCAGCTTGTGTTTTGTATCTACGACTTTTAGTGAGATTGCGTGTCTCCTTTTTCCTTGTCGTGCCCGTGAATGTCGTTTTTTCGGTTCTTGTGGCATATTTTTATGCTGAAAACTACGAAGTGATGCACGTGAGGTTATTTCTCTGTGCCTGACTTAGTGCTCTCTGCTGGTATGTATTTTACTGTATTTTGAGCTTTGTTGCAAGGCTGGAACTCAGGGAGATTTAGGAGGGGGTTATTTTGTCTTTTTGACCACAACTGTGTTAAGTGATTTTTTATTTGTCACAACTGCTTTCTTACTCTTGCTTCCAAGAATAGTTTTCTTTGGTGCAACTTTACCATATGTTCGGACACCAAGTTCTCTAGAAAAATCGCCTCCGACACAACCGTTTTTTGCCTGTACTTTGAAAAAGTAGGTTGTATTTGCATTTAAACCACTCACTGTGCCGACCGTTGTGTTTCCGACTTCAGATGTGAATTGGGTAATACCGCGTTTTGTACTATAGCTTATGACGAAGCCAGTATATGGTGCCCACCCTTTTCTCCATGTGAGGGTTACCTGATTTGCACCGGTTGCACGTGCGCTGAGAAGAAGTGGTGCGCTTTTCGGTCGCTCATCCCGGCAGACATTGCCTCCTCCATTTGAGCCTCCGTTGTTGGATGATCCACCACCGTTGTTACTACCATTGTTGTTATTTGAACCGCCGTTATTTGAACCCCCACCTGAGTTATTATTTGAAGGAGCAGATGTCGGTGTTGCAGTAGGAGTAGGAGTACTCTGCACGGGAGCAGTAAAAGGTGCTTCTGTAGGTGTTGGTGTAATCGTGACAAATCCTGTCAGCGGAGCTGTCAAAGGAGCCTCACCTCTCGCCTGTCCGATCAGGACAGATTGAAGCTGAATCATGGAGAGTGCCATGATTGAAAGGACGAGTGATGTCTTAGTAAGCGTTTTTCGGGTCACAATCGAAGCATTGTAACAGACTATAGGGTACATGTCAAGTACTACAGGTCTTTAAATTAGCCTCGAATTTTTTTAGTCCGGAGAGACAGAGATCTCAAGTGAAGAAAATGCCTTCTGAAGCGTGGTATTCTCTGAGAGAAGTGGGTAGAGAGTCTCAGCTGCCTGTTTTGCTTTCTGTATTAACGCGACATCAGAAAATGTCGCAACTCTCAGTTCTGGCACGCCTGATTGCATTGTGCCATAGAGTTCTCCTGGCCCTCTCAGGCGTAGATCAAGCTCGGCGAGTTGTGCGCCGACATGTGTCGTTTCGAGCGCTTTGAGCTTCTGAATTGTATGCTCAGAGGATGTCTCCGTGAACAGCAGGCAAAATGATTGCTTTTCTCCTCTCCCTACTCTTCCTCTGAGCTGATGTAGCTGTGCGAGACCGAACCGCTCGGACGCCTCTATCAATATAATAGTTGCGTTTGGTATATCAATTCCTACTTCAACAACAGGTGTTGCGACGAGAATTGCATGTTTTTTCTCCCTGAACTCGAGGAGTACGGTGTCTTTTTCTTTCGGTTTCATTTTTCCGTGAAGTAGTCCGAGTGCGAGGTCAGGGTACACATCTTTTTTTAGGCGCTCATATTCAACAGCTGCAGCTTTTACTGTCTGCATGCTCTCAGACTGTTCAATAAATGGGCAGATAATAAACGCTTGTGATGCAGTCTCTTTTATCTGTGTTCGTATCCAGGCATACGCGCTGTCTCTTTTTTCTTTTGGAACGAGCCATGTTTTTATTATCTGTCGTCCTTTTGGCATCTCATCAAGATATGAGAGATCCAGATCTCCATACATTGTGAGGGCGACTGTGCGTGGAATTGGCGTGGCAGTCATTGTTAATACGTGCGGATGATCTCCTTTCTGCCGGATGAGCCCTCTTTGTGCGACACCGAATCGCTGTTGCTCATCGATCACAACGAGACCTAGTTTCGTGAATTGTGCTTTTTTATAGAGCACTGCGTGTGTACCGACAATGATATCAGTATTTGGTAGAGGGTATGCAGTATTGAGTATTTTCTTTTTCATATTTTTTTTCTGCGTACTTGATACTGTATTCTTTGTATTCTTTGGTTTATTGCTTCCCGTTACTAACTCTACATTTACCCCCAAAGGCTCAAGTAGATTTGAGACAGTTTTGAAATGTTGTTGTGCGAGGATCTCTGTGGGTGCCATAAGTACTGACTGATATCCGTTGAGATACGAGAGATACATTGCTGCTGCTGCAACGACAGTTTTACCGCTACCGACGTCGCCTTGTAGGAGTCTGTTCATTGGGCGGGTCCGTCCGAGATCTTGAAAAATCGCCTGGATCGCAGTATTTTGTGATTTTGTGAGAGTAAAAGGGATCTGATTCCAGAGATCTGAGATTTCTTTTTTGAAGGGACTGAGCGTAAATGCGTGTCCGTTTGCAACTTCCTCCCATTCTTTTCTTCTTTTTGTTGCTGTCATTTGTAGTCGAAGTAGCTCGTCAAATGATAAGCGTGTCCTCGCAGACTCAACATCTTCCAGTCGTTTCGGGAAATGGATCGTTTGTATTGCAGTTTCAAGATCAAGAAGCGCATTCTGTTCTCTGAGGGTTTCAGGGAGGTATTCATCGATGCGGACCTGGGGAATAATAGTAAAAATTTGCCTTCTCAGCCATTTTGACGAAACACCGGCAGTCTCCGGGTAAATCGGAACGAGACGTCCTGTGTGAAGAGTCGTACCATTCTCCGATACTATCTCATACGAGGGAGAGACAAGTGTTTTTGTTTTTCCGAACCACTCAACTTTTCCTGAAAGCGAGAGTGTCATGTTTTTTTTGATGTACTGTGTCAGAAACGGCTGGTGAAACCATGTTGCCTGTATGCTCCCTGTCTCATCTGCTATTGTTGCCCGCTGAATTGGTTTCGAGCGTCTGGTGTATTCATTTTTCATCTCCAGTACCGTGCCGGTGATTGTGACAATTTCACCAGGCTGTGTCTCACCTATTTTCGAGATGAGTGAAAAGTCATCATAGCGGTGCGGAATATGAAAAAGGAGGTCAGAGACTGTGGTGATGCCGAGTTTCTCAAGCCTGCCTGCATACATCTTAAACCCTCGCGAGATCCCCGCAAGTGGAGTCTGTAGATCCATAGTTGCATTTTAACATGAAGCGAACTGATTGCAGAAATCTGGTAGATTTTTCAGAGAGTGTTTTGTTAGAACGCTGAGAGGTAAGGAAGAAATGATGTCGCGATAAGTGCGACGGTCGCAACGATGATGATTATTTTCCAGAGCAAACGGTTTTTGCGTATTGATTCCATAGAAAATATCATAGCATATTTTATCAGACTTAAACTGTCAGTATTGTTGAGAAGCTGCTATGATGAATATGGTCACGAGGTGCGTAGAGTGCAAAGTGACTGGGTAGAGGAGGTGAAAAATATGAGTGATAATAAAGGTATAAGCAAAGCGGGTGTTGGGCTTCTTGGTATGCTTGTCGGTGT
>JBDKFM010000012.1:0-24379 GCA_039798685.1 Candidatus Parcubacteria bacterium
AAAAAATATTTTCTCTTATTTCTTCTTATTGTAGTTTTTGCTCTACCCGGACCAGCCATAGCAAAAACTATTGGCGATGAGCAACCAACAAGTTCAAAAAGCTCAGTTTTTTCAAATTACGAATTACCTTACCCAGGGATGCTTCCAGACAGTCCTTTGTATAAAATAAAAGTACTCAGAGACAAACTGATACTCTTTCTCATAACTGAACCCCAAAAAAAGATTGAATTTCACTTGCTTCAGGCTGATAAAGGAATATCATCCGCATCTATGCTCCTCAACAAAGGAAACCCCTCGCTTGCAATACAGACCGCACTGAAGGCTGAGCACAACATGACACTTATCCCTGAGCAAATCCGCCTTATGCAATCAAAGCCCTCTGGGAGTATGTTTGACAAACTAACAGATGCTTCAAAAAAACATCAGGAAATTTTAAGTGGAATGATTAAAAAAGCAGAGGGTAACGAGCAAAAAACCTTAAAACAAGTTCTCTACTTCTCCCAGGAGAACTTAGAGACACTGGAGAAGTATGAAAAGAAAAATCCCAAAAGATGGAATGAGTGGAACTAATAAATGACCTCACTATCGGTTATTGTGCCGGTTAAAGATGAAGAGGGATCCCTGCCTCAACTCTACAAAGAACTTTCTTCAACATTAAAAAAAATCTCAGCACCGTATGAGATTATCTTTATTGATGACGGTTCTGAAGATAAAAGCGGAAAAATTCTATCTGAACTTAAAAAAAAAGACACACGAATAAAAATTATTACATTCCGGGGGAACTTTGGAAAATCAGCTGCACTCTCAGCTGGATTCGAAAAGGCAAAGTACTCAACCATTGTCACTCTGGATGCTGATCTCCAGGATGATCCTCATGAAATTGTACGTCTTCTAAAAAAGCTCTCTCAGGGATACGATCTGGTAGGTGGTTGGAGAAAAAACAGAATAGATCCTCTCTCTAAAAAAATATCTAGTTTCTTTTTTAATAAAGGCACTGTATTTATTTCAGGTGTCAAACTACATGATTTTAACTGCGGATTAAAAGTTTTTAATAAGACAGTTGCAGACTCTCTACATCTCCATGGTGAATTGCACCGATTTCTGCCTATACTTGCTGCAAAAATGCGATTTAAGGTCGCGGAGATCGAAGTCATACATAGACCACGACGATTCGGAAAATCTAAGTTTGGATTTGAAAGAAGCTGGAGAGGAATGATAGATCTACTTACCACGATATTTATTACTGATTATGCGACAAAACCTGCGCACTTTTTTGGGAGAATCGGATTCATTCTTTTCCTTAGTGGAATCTGCATGGATGGATATGTCACATATCTCAAAATCACTACAGGAAGTACTCAGGATAAGATTCCATTACTCCTTGCCGGGATTCTCTTCACGCTTCTTGGAGTACAATTAATTTCGACAGGTCTTATCGCAGAGATGCTTGCTCACTATCTACTCCATAATGACCCTGCGATAAAGAAATATAAAAAATAAATTCTTATTTCTTAAATACTCTTATATAACTGGTTTGAAGAAAATTAGCTCTCAGGCGAAGAAGAATTTTATCTAAATAATAGAAAGGCTCGGGCAGTATACCAATCAATAAATGTAAAATAGGTCGCACATAGAATAGATGAGTTGGATAATTCCCAGTTTCTTTAAATCCATATTTCTTTAAAATTTTTTGCATCTCTTCTCTTTTTCGCACTTTCACGTGTCCGGTCTCAAAAAAAGAGTGTCCAAAATACGGATACTTATCATGAACGATGATATATTTTTTTGACGACTCTGCAAAATTTTCAACAGTTTTTCTCCACATTCGATCATCCGTAATATGATAGAGAACATCGAAACAATGAACTATATCAAACTTCTGCTTGCCTAAACCGCTACTACTCTCAAGCTGGATCACCTTCGTCTGAACTTCCGGAAATTTTTTCTTAAGAATTGCAAGTCCGTCTTTAGAAATATCAATCGCTGTAACTTTTGCACCTTTCTTAAGATAAAAGTCACAAAACATTCCAATCCCTGCTCCAGCATCCAATACGCTTGCATTCTTTAATACAATTCCTAAACCTTGAACAATCTGATTTAAAACTTCTTCAGATTTCTTGTACATTAAATTATTTGCTTTCGTTCCGAATCTTTTATGACCAACCCCAACGAGACTTTGATTCGCCTTCTTTAATCTATCAACCCAATATCGCTGATAATCAAATTTTTTCGTCATATTAATCCTATTGTATCAAAAAGCTTATCAAATGCGCGTGAAACCTTCTCCCAACTATACTCGCTTCTCACATCTTTCATGGCTGCTTGACTAAGTTTTTTCGCGTATAATTTATCACGTAAAATGTTTAGTATCTCAGATGCGAGAGCATGAACATCTTTTTCAGATGTCAACACACCCGTTATTCTATCTTTTATAATGTATCTTATTCCTCCCGATCTACTTGCAACTACTGGCAAACCTGAAGCCATTGCTTCTATCAGTGCAAGACCCTGTCCCTCCCTCTCTCCTGTCTTCAAATCTGTAATAGCAGGAGCGACAAACACATCACTCGATCTATAAAGACTGGCAAGCTCACTGTGTGCAAGATTACCATAAAAGAATACATGCTTATTTAAACGAAGTTTTCGTACCTCACGCCTGAGTGCATCCTCTTCCGGACCTGCACCGACAATGAATAATCGGATATCCTTTATCTGCCTACGAATCAGCGGCATAGCCCTCAGCGCGTATATGATTCCTTTACATTTTATAAGTCTTCCAACAGTCAGAATTGTGTTTCCTGTCTTCTTACCATTCTTTTTATTTATAAAAATACTTGTGTCAATTCCCATAGGTATATACTTCACATTCGTTTTTTGATAAATTTTCAAAACTTGATCATACGTGGCTTTACTATTTGCAGTGCAATACACAGCATATCGCAAGACAATTGACTTAAAAAAATTCAGACGACGCAGTCCAAATACGTCCGACCCATGAACCGTAACGACATATGGTATTGAAAAAATACTACCCATAATCATAGCCTGGAAACCCTGAGGTAGAACCCAGTGTGCATGAATGATGGAATATCTATTCTGAAGCAAATGAAAAAAAAGAAATACTGTTTGACATACTAAAAGCGAGATAACCTGCAATTTTCCGAAAAAATCACCACTTTTATGTAAGATTCCATCTCCCGTTGTCAATCTCTGAAGATGATAAGGAAAAAAATATGGAAATCTGAAAACCTGAATATCTGCAAATCTTTCATTAAATTTCGCGTTTGGAGAATGCGGTGTGAGTACAGTAATAGAATATTTATTTTTTGGAAAGTGTTTATAAATATTCACAATAAACTGAGCCCACCAATCCTCCTTATGTCTTGGAAATGAGCTTGTTAACACGAGTATTTTTATTTTTTTTTGTGTCGTTGCGACATTCATACTTTTTTATTTGACCCAGATTTTCTGAGCACAATTATATAATCTAATGGAAAATAATTTGGATACTTTGGAGAAATACTTCCTATATTACCAATCAAATATGTAAAGAGGTTTATAGGAACAATAACCAACACACTAAGCATAATAAGGAAAAAAAGGTAGAAGAGCGTTAGAATATTTTTTTTCGACTTAAGGACATCTTTAATGCGTTTCATCAAAAATACATTTAGTGACTGTCCCCAAAACTCTAAAAATGTACCTTCAGACGTAAACTCAATTATAGTGAAACCATTTTTTTTCATCATCTTAGTAAGCATTGCATCAGTATATCTCGCGAGGTCATACGGCACATCGTGAATAGGATACATAAAAGGAACAGATATAAGTAACTTGCCATTTTTTCTCAAAATACGATGAATCTCAGACAGAGCCGCATCCGGATTTTCAAGATACTCAAGCACCTGAAAAAGAAGCACAGTGTCTACTGAGCCTGTCATTATGGGAAGGCGCGTCGCGTCGGCAAAATAATCTGGCTTCCATTTTCCCCTGTAAAGCTTAGAGGTCTGTGGGCTATCGATCGCTATGTACTTCTTCACCAATGGCTCAATTTGCCCTCTATACGGCATCCTCCCACATCCAACGTCGACTAAAACACCACTGGCATGCCGTTTAGCAGCCTCTACCCCCTTATTAGTAGCTTTAAATGTAAAATACTGGGGATGCAGGATCGTATTTTGAAATATATCAGTAAAAACTATCCAGATTTTTTTTGTTGTCATTTAATAATGATCATTTGCAATCTCTCCCATGGTCTTCGATGACAGTGTTCCTTTTTTAACCTTATCTCCTACATACTCTAAGATTTGCTCAAGCTCTTTTAATAAAGCATTTTCTTTGGAAATTATATCTATCGGATGAAACCACATATGAAATACCTCTTTTTTTTCTATCGCCTTCTCGATCCCAATTTTTGCTTTCCCGAATCTAACACCTCTCGGGATGAATTTTCTGAACCCTCTGTGAGAAAGAAAATAATAAGATCCCTGAATATTCAGCAAGCCTCTATCATACTCCGGATTACAGATCGAAGGAGCGATGGGAAGAAAAAGATCCAAAAGCTGAAAACTCTTCTCTAGAAAAGACGGAAAAGCTGAATACCAGTGCCTTTCCTTCCCACGAAAACATAAAAATCCATATTTTTTCAAGATCTCAAGATGATCAATGCAATTATAAGGATACACAAAGGAGATAAGCTGTAACTTCATTTTTTTTGCTATGGCAACACAAGCCTTAATCTCTGACGCTGCAGAGAGAGTTGAGGTATACTTTTTATCAAAATTTATGTGCGAAAATGAATGACTCCCAATCTCCTGGAAAGGAGTATCTAGAATTTTTGCAAGAATATCTGCCCCATACCACTCAGGATTTCTTATAGACGAGCTACCCGGATCGACTGAAAACCAGTCACTCATACCATGAAGCTGTGTATTTCTGATTATTTCAGGGTGACGAATATCATTTTTTACTTCACATGAGTCTAAAAAGACATGTCCAACTGTCGCCCATGTCACATGAATTTTATTTTTTTTACACATATTGAGTATCTGATCTATGATCCTTCTTTCTTTAAGCACAGATGATTTGAAACTTGCATAATCCCCGGCTCTCCTTCCCCAGAGCAACTCAAGGTCGATTGATAAACAAAACACTCCTTTTTTCATTTTATTCATTCTTAAAAGAGAATACGTTTAACTTAGCATCAGACACATCACAGCTATAAGCACTAGGAAAAGAGATCTCAATTACTCTCGCTCTCTCTGCAGCAAATAAGTATACAAAATCAGCTTGGTATGCAACTATCTCCGAAAGAGTAAAGTCATTTATCTCATCATTATTGCCGATAAGATCATCAGTGGAGGAACCGAATCGTATTTTTGCTCCAATACTTTCTAGCTTACAGATAGGATCAGTAAATCTAAACTCAATTCTCTGGAGTAAAGTTTCGGAATCGAGATTCAGGGTGACTATTTTATCCTCTTTATTATCAAGTCTATCAAACGATATATTTTGTACCTTTCGTGGAATGTCAGTACGATTATCTGTCTTATTATTTCTCCAGATACGCAAGATCGAAACACCATCTACCTTCATGGCAAATAACTCTTTCAGAAAACGATCAGCATATTTATAACGGAATGTATCATATACCGGACTCCCCTGCTCCATCGTTACTATTTGGTACTCTCCCTTCTGCTGAAATCCACTTCTTTCTACACCAAGATGTGTGACATCGTCTCTTAATGACTGTCTTGAAATATTTTGATTCAATCCCCAGAGCAGCACTACTTTTGCGTCTTTAACGGCATGTAAATTCAACCAACGTGCCGCTTGGTAATAAGCGTTCCCGTAGGTATTTCCATAGCCGTAGATATTTTTCTCAAATGCACCTTTTACTCCACCCACGAACGAATTAAAGTAAAGATTCTCGTTCGGATGCAATTTCTGAAGTGTCATAAAAATCGGTACATATGAAGCTAAGAAAAGTATAGACAAACTAATTTCCGCAATTCTCCTGTGATTCGATATCATTTGAATCTTCTCAATTTGTCTAAGAATGAAAGATCTCATCATTACTGCGCCGAATCCTGAGAGCATTGCAAAAGGAGCGATAAACTCAATGATCTGACGAATACCACCATATGTTTTTGAAAAAGGCAATGTGACCCTGATGAATATAAATGCGAAAAAAATAACCCACAGGACAAGAACAAAGTTGTTAGATCTTATTTTCTTAAACGAAAACACTACTCCGCTTACAAAGAAAAACAGCGCTCCAGGAAAAATTGTGGTACCTAGATAAAGTAGCGGAATCATATCTGAACATCCGGTAATCCAGTTAAATGAAAAGGGGATAAAAGAACATGTTCCCCCGCCGATATCTTGATAATACTTCACGACTAACATCACATTCGCTACTGGATCAGACCATAACACCGGCCAGGAAAAATAAAAAATCGAGAACACGATAATCGGATACAGAAACAGCGAGACTAGCAAAGAGAATGGCATACACTTTATGATACTTCTATACAACAAATTTGAAGAAAATCGTTTTTTCTTTATTAAAAACGCTCTTACCGAACTACCAAGGAAGAGGGTTAACCAAGGGAGAAGAATAAAAGGAGCAAATACGAAATTAAATTTTGTTCCAAACGATACACCACCTGCTATCGCTGAAAAAATCATAAGTTTCCAACTTCTTTTCGTAACAGCAAGCCAAAAAAGAAATATTGCCAAAGTAAAAAATGCCGCCATAGGAGGATCTTTGACATTAAACTGTTGTTCTCCTGCTAAGAGAGGATAGAGATACAACGCACACACCGACATCACAGAAGCAAATTTTCCATATGTGAGATACACCCATATTGCAACAGTAAGTGACAGAAGAAAAGTGGCGAAGATATTATAAAGATGATATGCATGAAGATCTTCTACCCATCCCAAATACTTAAAGAACACTAAATTAGAAACTGCCAGAAAAATATCACTTGTCGGAGGATGGCCATAGATATCTTTTTTAAAAAAATCGAAAGTGAGAATTGTACTCTCATATTCACTTACACGAACTTCTCTACTTAGATCACAACGCTCATTTGTCTTATAATCCACTCTCGCATTAAACCCATCTTTGCCCCGACAATACTGCTTCTCAGTTACATAGTTTTGCTCACCTGTTAAGAAATAATGAAGAAATGCCTGGCCTCTCGCAAAATGAACTGGTGAGTCCCAGTTCATACCGTAGTCTGTGATTGTACTCAATGCAAGGATGAAGAAAAAAAGAGGTGCTATAAGAATCGAGAGAAATGAATATTTCCTCCACTTCACTATCAACTGAGAAGGAGCGACCGACTTCTTCTTCATAATTACATGATGGCGAGCGAGTTATTTGGAAGAATTGATAATGTTTCAATCTTCGCCCCACTCTCTGCTGCTAATTCTCCAACATACTCAGCTGTTGGAAGATTTTTGCTGCTTTTTTGATATCCCAAAAAGATGCGCCTAGCACCAAACCACTTTCGCTTTGCAACAAAGTCCTGAGAGAATTTCGAGCTCTCACTTAAACCCCAGGTAGAGATGAAGAGATCTGCCTTGATTTGATTGGTATAAGAATCTAGTAATCCGATGGGAATAATTGTAATTCTGCCTTTTTTGATTCTTTCTCTCGGAGAGGTTACCAAATGCACCTGTTTCGATCCATAGATTGTTGAAAGATATAACCATTGAATACAACAAAAAAGTGGAGTATCGGTCATTATGTATGTGAGTCGTCTCGAACTCATCCTATGAAGCAATTTTGCCATGTTCCCATACCCTCCACCCCATTCAACAATCGTTGATATTGAATCAGGAGAGATATGTAACTTATTAAAATAAAAAGAAAGTAAATATAGTTGGCGAACAGAATTAAAAGACGTGATGTACTTATTGCTTACGATAAGTGGATTCCCTACATAATCTTCCTGAAGAAGTCGTGATAGTTCTGACTTTTTGTAATTTTTCTCAAGATATGCAATTTCTTCATCAAATGAACTCCCACCAAACATGGTCAACATAATTGTCCCATCATTCAGGAAAGAAAATGAAGGATTAGGTATAAAAGATGATACTGCTTTGTCATTAAAGTTCTTCCAAAGTGGAGTTACAAATTTTTCAAATGAAAAATGTGAGGTTGCTTTATAATACGAATCGAAGTTTTTTGAAAGTTTATAAAAATCAACTTTCTGCTGGCTTTTTTTTCTTGCGAGATATCTCTCCGCCGTTACTGTTCGTGTTCTTTGAAATAATGTCTTCAGTTTCCGGACAAAAATTAAGAATATAAATTCAATATCGGTTGTTTTCATCAGCTAATCAAAATTATATCAGAGTTTTTCTGATACTGTAACCGGAGATTTACTTATTACAGAGTCAATTAGCCGAAGACTTGCAGCAACTGAATTACTCCATGAAAAAGAACCGGCAAAACGGAGACACTTTTTTTGTATTTCTACATAACTTTTTACATCCTTTAAAAGTATAATTCCTGCAGCAGCCATATCCTGTGGAGAACGTGGAGTTACCAGAATTCCAGTTTTACCCTGTAGAATTGTATCTTGTAACCCTGCTACATTATAGCCAATTGTTGGAGTTCCCTGACTTGCTGCCTCAAGTACTACAAGACCCCATCCTTCTTTGACTGATGGATGCAGCAGCACATGTGAGCGCTTCATGAGTTCAAGTTTTTTTTCTTGCGACACATATCCAAAAAATTGGACATACTTCCGAAGCCCTAACTGACCTACGACCTCATGTAATCTCGCAATATACCGCTCATCGCCCTGTCCGACAATCCAAAGAGATGATGATGGAAAAGCAGTTCGTATAATTGCGAATGCTCGTATCGCATCCTCTACTCCTTTCATTGGGACAAGACGTCCAACAAATATAAAAGTTGACTTCTTCTCCTTCTTCGGTAGTACTCTCACTACTTTATTGTCTATTGGACAGGGTATTGATACACAATGATTTTTCGGAATCCCATGTGCTATCAGTTCACGTATGGTCGACTGGCCATCTGTCCAGAACTGAACACTTCGATACAATCGTAACGAAACTCTCTCAATAATGCGTCCGATAACATTCACAGGAAAGGTATATGCGAAATCCCAAATATCACCTGCTATCTCATGAATAAATGCAATAATCGGAACACGTACATACAATGGAGTAAAAAATGGTATTCCGTGAATTTCATCTATTACCACATCGAATCGCTGTCGATTTTTCGAATAAAAATACGGGACAAAGAATAGTAGTTGCACACTATTTCCACAACGAATCACATTGATCCCAGCGATATTTTCATTTGAAGGGGATCCAGGAAATGATGAAGAAAGCCATGTCACCGTATGACCTGCAGCAATCCACGCTTTCGCGTGCATCAAGGTTACATGCTCTGCGCCACCTGAGCGAGGGTTCTTCGGATCACGCCAATTCAATAGCAGGATATTCATGTACTAATTAATATTGACCTTAAAATTCAAATCAGGATCGTATTTCCAGATTCGCTTTGACCCATCATCATAATATCTTTTAATTCTAAGACGATAGAACACTGCTAAAGTGTCGATAAGTACATCCCATATGGATCCAAGAAGATTTGCAGAAACACTACTTCCAACTATATCGTTCCAACTTAACTCAATTGGCGCCTCATAGATACGCTTAAACCCCAGTCTATCAGCCACAGCGAGTACCTCTATATCAATTGCGTAACGTTTTACAAGTAATCTCGGAAGCACTTTTTCAAGCACCTCCCTCTTAAATACTTTTAGCCCCAACTGCGTATCGCTTACTCGAAGTCCGAAAAGTAATTTTACAAGCGCACCATAGCCTCTAGAAATGATTTTACGCTGAAACGGATAGTTAACACGCGAGACAGGATGCCATTTACTTCCAACAACTATATCAGCGTTATACCATTCAAAATGCTCAAGCAGCATAGAAAGACCATTAGGATTTAAATCCATACCTGAATCAATAAAAGCTATGACATCACCTTTTGAACGGGCTATGCCGAATCTCAAGGCATGCCCTTTCCCTTTATTGTATTTATATCCAACAACTCTAATATACTTCGAACTATTTTTCTTTGCTCTTTCATATGTTCTATCTATCATCCCATCTACAACAACAATAACTTCAAAATCATATCGAAGTTTTTTCAATACCTTTTGAATTCTCATCAAATCACTCTGAATTGTTTTTTCTTGCTTATAAGCTGGAACAATAACAGAAATAAATATATTTTTGGAGCGTTTCATTTGTGAGGGGTTAGAAAGAAAAACGTACACTCTCTCGCTTCTGCGAGTTGATCTTGAGGTAATATAACAAAAGCGTTGCAAGAAGTAAACCGCTTGTAATAATTGAAACCCAAAGCACAGCAAAAAGAGAGGAATGAAAAAACCATATTCCTAACCCCTGCAACAGTGCAGCGAGCAAGACTGGGGCAAAAATATATGTCTTCTGAATTGAGAGAAAAAAATTTACCAACACAAAAAGAAGAGAATAAAATGTAAAAAATATTCCTACTAATCCAAGATATGGACCTGCAGCAAGATACTCATCTCTCTTCATTACAAAATGAATAACTAACTCCGGAAAAAGAAAATAAATCATTGTTAATATCACAGAAGGTAATGCTACCAATCCGAGTGAAAGAAGAAAATCTATATGATAATTTTCTTTTTTTGCATATTTTTGCACAATTATAGGAAACATCACTGAACTAATTGGAGCTGAAAAATAAAATATGATTTTTCCGACTGTTGTCATTCCTGCGTAAAGACCTGCAAGTCGAGGAGAAAACAAATGCTTCACGAGAAGAATATCTGTCGTGACAAAAAGAGTAACACCTAACATTACAAGTACTGATCCCATTCCGAACTGCATCATTTTACGAAGCTCGATATGCTCCTTGCGCTGCGAAGGAAGGAGGAGTTGTTTCAAAGGGAAAAATGTCAGTACATACGGAATGATAAATGCAATCATAAACGCATAGAGCGCTCCTTGGACACCAAAACCGTACATAACAAAAAACGCACCAACAGAAAACTTTAAAAATGAACCAAGGCACACTATTATTGCGAGAAACGTGAATGCAAGCTTCGCCTGAAGAAACGCCTTGTTTACTGTCCCGAGATATCCGAAGAAGATGCAAAGTGCAGCAGAAATGATGTATGCTGAATCTGAAATCTTAAGAAATTCCCCAATCTGTTCAGAAAATACTAAAAATACAACCAAAATTGATAGTCCTGCAAATGCAGACATCTTTGTCACTTTCAAAAACAACGTCTTAGCTTTCCCCACTTCCCCGACAGAAAAATAAATTGCAGCATAATTCACTACAAAAGGAGTCATGGAATCAGCAACCTGGGCAAACAATGTAATTATCGAGAGTAATCCAATAAGTATCCCGAAATCAACAGGCGTAAGATTGTGCAGCATGAAAAAACTGAAAAAGAAGTTGAATACGTTTCCAATATTCGTTCCGAGGAAAATTATCGCACTACCAGAAATAAGCGGATGCCGGAGAACTGCCTTCAGTTTTTTTTTCATTTACTACAAATCTCCTCATAGAAATTTAAAGTTTGCTCTGCTGTTTTTCTCCACGAAAATTGCTTGACCCGCGCAGCTCCAGAACGGACAAGATTTTGCCTGAATGTGCGATTCTCCACGATGATCTTAATACCACCTGTAATTGCATCTATACTCTCAGGATCAACGAATAAAGCCGCATCCCCTGCTACCTCAGGTATTCCACCTCGATCAGAGGTTAGGACAGGGCAATTGGACAACATTGCTTCTAAGATCGGAAGACCAAATCCTTCATATAAAGAAGGAAAAAGTAGCATCGATGCCTGACGATAGATACCCGCCAAATCTTCCTGCGGAACATATCCCAATAACTGAAATGCGGGATCGTTCTTTGTGAACATGACAACTTGCTCTAGATCCTTATTCCAGACATTACTGTGATCAAATTCTCCGATAACTGCTTTACCAACTAAAACAAGCGGCATTCCTGTATTCTTCGCTGCTTTTACGATACGCGGAAGATTCTTGTTCCATGTTACGTCTCCGACATACAGGAGATATTTTTCTGGCAAATGATATTTCTTCTCAATCACTTTAAGTTCAGAATCAGGGAGAGTATCAGCATAGGTCTCTGATGCTGCTGAATATATCGTCTGCACTTTTTTATTTTTCATACCAGTAAAGTGAACAAAGTCGCGGGCCGTCGCATCCGATACCGATATTACACCTTCAACTCTTTTAAGGAGCATTTTCTGTATCTGCCATCGTAAAGAACCTTTTGTTCCTGCCGGAAAATGCTCCGGATAGAGTAATGGAATAAAATCATGTACCGTCACTATCGTTTTTTTTCTTTTTATGAGGGGTAGTGAAAAAAAATAGGGATCAAAATAAGGATAATGTACGACATCTACATCCGTAGGTAACTCATTCTCGTGAGTGAATCCCACTATCTCAAAATCCTTAGAGTACTTGCATAAAGAAGCAAATAGTTCATGAGTATATGTTCCGATACCACGGACCTTATGAAGATTTTTTTGGTCATCAGAAACTGCAGAAATATTAAGAGCAATTTTCATTCTTTCTTTGTCGTGATAGTAAGAATAGTGAAGCTGCACCTGCTGACAACATTGCACCAACAGTAATTAACGCACCTATTCTCCTTATCATTGTATCAACAAAACGTATTTCAACAAAATGTTTTCCTTTGTTCAAAAAGAAGGACATTGCCCCGTCCTTTGTTCGAATCAAAGATACCTCCTTTCCCGCGATTCCGGCTGTCCATCCCGGAAAATATGCAATTCCCACACGAACTGTGACATCTTTCATCGCATTCACACGGACCACATATAATTCTGGGGTACTTTTAATTACTGAAATATTTCCTTTGCCCGAAACTATCTTAAATTTCTCATTCTGTGTCGCTGGAATTGAATCAATCCATATAGTATTAAAAGAATTACCAGGACTATTTGTACCATGTATAAAATTATCTCTCGAGACATAATGCATATCGTTTCGGTAATGGTAATACGCCGGCTTTGTATACTGAAACGTTGTAATAAACGCCGAGGTGATAAAAATGACTGAGAGAAGCATCTTCCGCTTCACACAAAAAATACAGAGAGATCCGACTATCGGAATGAGAAATGTTGTCATACTTAAATAGCGCCATGGAAACTGAACAAAGTGAAATAACGGTACATAATCCCAAAGAATAATTGAGATATGTAGCATTAAAAAAATTGTAACGAGTATCCAAAAAAGAATAAAAATATAAATATGTTGCCTTTTTTTTATTAAAAGTGGTATAAGAAAGAGGCTTAAGCACACAATCAGGATATTGACGACACCGATCTGGGTTGACATACCATTCACCACGTCACCAGCTAGTCCAGTCCCCCAAGATGGAAAAATTAACGAATAAAAGTCAGGAAAATTAGTTTTATAATCATATACCTCTAGTCCTCGAACATATTTTTTCTCAAAAAGCGCAGGAAGCCAAAAAATCGCAGAAATACCTGTACCAAGAATCATGACAGTTACTGCGACGAGGAACTGACGCAGCTTTTCATGAGAATAAGAGATTAAAAATATAAGATAACTTAACAAAAACGGAAGGAAAAGTATTGCAAGGATATTATGAGAAAAGACAAGAAGCGCTACCAGCACTGAGCTCGTCAAAATGTAATAATACTGCTTCTCCCTCAAGAGTATAAATAACGACCAGAGTAACCACGGGAATATCGCAAGCGACCAGATTTCTCCAACTGAACCACGTACATATGTATCAACAAACCGATAAGGTGTAAATACATAGAGGATCGTACCAACCAAAGCAGGAAGAGGAGAGGTAAATTTTTTAACAAAATAAAAAAACCCTACAGCACTGACAAATGTCGCAAGGATAAAGTTGTATTTAAATGCATCTATAAAGCTTACTCCGAAAAAATACATGAAAGATGCAATATAATTCGGCAATGGATACACATAATTAAAAAGGGGAACTCCATAATTATTGTTTAAATCCATCGCCCACCGCGGATACACTACACCGCTGGATAATGTCCTATAAAATTCATAAAAACGTATGACATGATACTCACCATCATGTGTGGGAGGAAAACCCTTATGCAAAAGGGGGAACGTCGCAAGCAGAACCACAAATACTATCGCAAAAAATGGAAGGAGATTTTTCCACATATTCTCTTCAGATATAAATATACAAATATCATAAATAACGGAACAAACGTAATCGCCAGCTTTAAATATGGAGTAGGACCAAAATGAGTCAGTAAAATCATGTAAGGAAAATACCGAAGCTCAAGGCAAAACGTAAAGAGTATCGCAAGAAGCATTTCTCGCCTTCTTCCACTAATCGCGACTAATGGCAAAAACCACAATGCATACCAAGGGTAAATTTCCTCACGAAACGAAGACAAGAGAAAAATTCCAATCATCCCAAAAAGTAGCCAAGTAAGAATCTTCTCTTTGTTTATTTTTTTTTGTTTATAGATGTAGCTGAATACTAAAAAAACAGGAACAAGAAACAATGTCGCATACTTAATAAGCACTGAAAGGATAAAAAGAGATGATCCTAAAAGAGTCTTTGCACGGAGAAAATAATACAGAGACGCAAAAAATATTGCCATCATTACTGCATCATTGTGACCACTTACAATCGTTTCAATTACAACTAACGGATTGAGTGCGACAAAAAGTACGGAAAAAAAATTATTTGACAATTTATAGATGAAGAATAAAAGCACTATATAGAAGATTGTTACTAAAACTTTAAACAAAAATAGAGTTATTAAAAAATTTCCACTGCCCAAAACGTAGGGAATGTATGTGAGCAGTAACCACACCGGGCCATATAGAGCAACTTTGTTGGGAGCATGCATAAATCGCAATAATGGCTCTCCTGTAAACTCAATTGGCATGACTAGATATGGATTTTCATTATATAAAAAAGCGACCTTTGCAGTCGCAACATAATTAAAAATATCGTAAGAATACACAGCTGGATATGCACATATAAGAAAGAGAATCGTCATGACTATAAACATGATTCCATCCTTAGTATTAATTCTTTTTCTCACATAAAGAAAAAGAATAAAAAGATAGAAGAGAAAAAAAATAAGTAAAATAGAAAGTAAAAGCGCAATTTTGAGAAGATGGGATCCAAGTTGATAATGAAGATAGAACCAATTGAGATATGAGATGTTTGGATCGATAAAAAAATATGTACAGAACGCAAACGAAAGAAGAAAAATTCCGTATAAAATAAATAACGCTGTTTTCATTGCAAATCCTTTCGGATAGAAATTGATCTGTCCAAGGCTGCGTGTATGGTAAGATTCTTTGCTTCCTCGTTCTCCCCCTGCCAGATAAAGATCTCTGGAAGACTTTTTTTCACAAGACGAAGCGTCTCTTCATGCTTAAGTGCAGCATCTCGCATAAGAGTAATCTTTTCTGCTCTACCGTTTTTCATTTTTTGAGTACGAAGTAGTGACCGTTTCATGGCAATAAAATATGAATCAGAAAGTAATAAAGCATCCAATGCGAACACATACTGTTTATACTCAAAAAGTGTTTTAGCCTCGACCAAATATTTATCAGACAACTGTCGATTATATGTAAACCTTCCATAATCACCAAAATACCAATATTTCAACAACTTCTCCTCAACTTTATGCAGGATATATAACTTGCTCCCAGGCATAGCAGAAGGATAGGGGAGAACATATCCGGAAGTTGCACGAGCGATTTCGGGGTTCACAAAAATGAGCATGAATACAAAGGAAACGACGATAAATGTTTTTCTGCCCACATTAATATGAAGCGCTACTTTCTCGTATGCCATTTCCAGGCAGTTGAGACAATTGTCTCGAGATCGGAGAATTTTGCAGTAAAATTTAAGTCATTTTTAATTGCAGAAACATTCGCGACAAGTACCCCTGCATCACCCGGCCGTCTCTCATGTGACTCTACCACTATTTTTTTACCAGATATCTTCTCAACTGCATCTATAATTTGCTTATTTGAGAAACCATTTCCTGTACCTACGTTGTAAAAAGAAACCTGATTATTTTTTTTCATCAGACTCTCCAGCGCGAGCACATGCGCTTCTGCCAGATCAAGCACATGGATGTAATCCCTAACACAGGTCCCATCTTGTGTATCGTAGTCTGATCCATAGAGAGGAAATGTCTGTTTCAGTAAAACAGCCCGGATAACATTTGGAATAATGTGTGTCTCATTCCTATGTTGCTCACCTAACGATCCATCCAGAGCAGCCCCTGCAGCATTGAAATATCGAAGGATTATGGATCCGATTCCATAAATCTCCTGATACCAGGGGAGAATCTGCTCCACGAGATGCTTACTATGCCCATATGGATTCGTCGGATTCTTGGGATGATCTTCGGGGATAGGAACCGTAGTCGGATTGCCATAGACACCGGCAGTTGATGAAAAAATAAACGACTTACTGCCTGCTTCTGCCATTGCATCAAGAATGTTTACCGCTGACTGCACATTATTCTGAAAATATTTTCCAGGATTCTCCATAGACTCCCTCATAGATATATACGCAGCAAAATGTAACACTCCGTCGAATTTATCATGCTTAAAAATAGATGACACCGCTTCCTTATCGCGCAAATCAGCCTTTACAAACTCTGCACGCTTATCCACAACCTGCTCAAATCCCTCTTCAAGACTATCAACTACAGTAACACTGTATCCGTCATCTAAGAGCCGACGTACCATAAATCCCCCTATATAACCTGCACCTCCAGTCACAAGTACTTTCATACTATTTTTTTCTCCTTAAATATTTTATATAAGCTATCGGAAATCGTAAAGCAGAAAAAAAAGAGAAGGTAAATCCCTGCCATGAATCCATAAACCCTTTATGCCTCCCATATGTCATAGCAAACCACCACAGAGGAGAAATTATAAGATAGCGCAAAGGATCAACTAAAGCGGATGTTTTCTTTCCAGACGCAATCTGTGATGCGAGAAGATCAGTATACCGATTATACCGAAGCCAATAACGGGAAAAACTCGGATCTGCCATATGTTGTAAGGGATTTTTCAGATGACCAACACCCCCTTCGACAATCGCCTGTTCATGCACATCTTTTTGTGGAAGATGCCCCTTACCATTCCTGTAGAGCCGAAGCGTATAATCAGGGTACTGACCTCCTTTCATTAAATATCTTCCTAAGAAATAATTCTTTCGAGGAATCCAGTAGCCATTGATCGACCTTTCATTCATACGAAGCACTGCTCGGATCTCTTCTCTCAAATCTGGAGTAACTCTCTCATCAGCATCAAGCTGAAGAACCCATGCTTTTGATGCTTTACTAATCGCTTTTTGCTTGTTTATGTGGAAAATTTGCGGATTATTTGCATGAACAACTACCGCTCCAAATGACTTTGCAATAGCTACGGTCGCATCAGTTGATCCTCCATCAACTACTATTATTTCATCTGCAATATCTTTTACCGATTGCAAACAATCGGAAAGATTTTTCTCTTCATTAAACACTGCAAGAACTACCGAGAGCGTTTCCATAATATTGCTGTTTGTAAGTATACTGCATAGGCAACAAGGATAACAATCGCAACAATACTTATCATATCTGCTACAAACCTGAGCTTTGTTTCTGAAAATGAGATTTGCACTCGGTGTTTTCCTTCCGGAACAAAATATGTGATTAATCCTCGATAACGTTGATCCTGAAACTCGATTGGAGCGTCCTGCCCGTCAACCCTAACCTTCCAGCCTGGAAAATAAAGAGTATTTTCAAGTACCCGACTTCTTTCGTTTGCAGACACGAGATACGTTCTTGTTACTGAATCTCTAAATTCTTCAGAAATGATCGCATCTCCATCGATAATCTCGGTAGGTTTTTTTGGCTCCTTCTCCATAAATCGAACTGACCATATCGGAGCACTTTCACCAGTGTCCGTTGTGCCGTAATAAATTGAGGTGTAATAAGATTCTGGATGATTAGAATATCCTTTCGCATGCCAGTAATTTATATTTGTAATTAATAGTAAAACTACAACAGCAGAAACTACAAACAACTGTAACCTCTCTTTGAAATTATTAATCACTAACGCAAGAAGGAGAGCTGAGAAAAAAACGACGAGCGTGAGGAGTCGCCACGGAAATTGAAATTTCTGAAGTATCGTTAATTTTTCCCAGATAAACTGAGAATCAGCAGTCATCAGAAATAGGGTAATCCCGATCATAATAAGAGTAACAAGGCCTACAATCCAAATTTTGTTCTTTTGCACATAATACCTCCATATCACAAAAGGAGATATCGCAATTCCAATCCACTGCGTTATTCCAACCTGTACGCTAAAATATCCCGTCCCTCCATAGCTCCAACTGCTGTACAAGAACCTCTGCCATGTCTCAAAGCGTGATTTATACTCGTTTTTTGTTACAATATCTCTCAGTGTATATTTTCCTTCAAAGAACGCAGGTAACCAGAAAAATGCTGAGAGAGCAAATCCTCCTACAGCGAAAGCCATCACTTTCAGAAAGAAGATTTTCCCAGGCTTTTCTTTAAAGAAAACAAATATCGTATACAGCACCATAACGGGTAAAAACATAAGGCTGATCGCATTGTGCGACAATAGCAACCCAGCAACAGCAACAGCTCCAATTATGAGAGAATGCGGATTTTTCTTGTGGGCAGAAGATACGATCGCAAAACAAATCAGTGGTGGAAAAATAAATGCAACATGTTCGCCGATTGCTCCCCTCACATATAGATCGACAAAACGATAAGGTGCAAATAGATAGGCTAACGCACCAATACATGCCGCCCGCCTACTGAGAAACGATTGAAGCCATATGTACATTGAGATGCCACTTGCGATGTAAGCAAGAGCGAAGACGAACTTTGTACTATCGACAAACGTTGCTCCTAAAAAGTGGAATAGCGATGCAAAATATGAAGGGAGTGGATAGAGAAACATGAGAATTGGATGACCATACCCCCAATTAAGATTAGCAGCCCAACGAGGAATCAAATTCCCATCATTGAGAGCATTATAAAAATTTGCAATTCTTGCAACATGATCAATACCATCATGTGTCAATGGGAAACCAGGCCTTAATAAATCAACGAGGGGAACCAGACTACTTATTACAACCACTAGCAACCAGTAATATTTCTTCATTGCGGAAATACTCTTTTTTGAACGATTAATCCGCTTGGCAAAACTGATGTTTTCTCAACTTTTCCTTCAACAATTACTGTCTCAAGCCACCCTTTATATGACCAAGGTTTCGAATGATCCTTCTCGATCAATAGGTACACAACGCCTTCTTTTTCTGCTCCGGGGAGATAACCGAACTTTTTCTTACCATACCATTGCAGTAAATAATCATATGGATAGGTATATACAGGAGGAGAAAATACGAGTAAATTAAAATTTTTACCTCCTGCATCTGTATAAATAAATGTAATTGCATCTAATTTTCCTTTAAACTTCGCATCCCCTCCATAATCCCTCACGTCAGCACTATATGTTGTAGAGGCAGAGACTACTGCTACAAGAGAAAACCAAACAAAAAGAATTACATATACTGCGAGGACAAACGGACTCCTCTTCAATACAGCATGAGAGAACGAATACGAGAAGAAGAAAAGGTATACCAAAGTAAGACTATACAAATAGTACGGATATACAGAATTTCTGAGGGGTGAAAAAACCAGAAATGCCACGAATGGAATGGTTAACAAATACAGAAGGAATATTCTTAACGCACCATTTTTTTCTTTATACCAAAAATAAAGCGAGGAAATAAAAACTGTAATCAGGAGGATCCACCAAGGTATATTTGTCTTTGGAAAGGAATCAGAAAAATTATAGATAAATGAACCAAGATGATCTGACATCATTCTCTGCAGAAACAAGAGAGTTATCTCAGTTTTTTCATGAACAAAGAGATAGGATATAAGTCCCCTTGCACCCTGAAAATTGTGACGAAGCTCAAAAAATATTAATGGTAAAAATGAAAGAAAGACACCAGAAAATAATGAAACATATTGTATGAATTTCCTGAGTCTCAAAAAAAGAACAGCATAAATAATATAAGTAAGGATGAGAGGGACAGCGATTCCAGTCTGAAAATTATAGATAAATCCCGAAAGAAATGAGGACAGAAATATATCGATATTTTTTCTTCCAAGAGTACTCCTATAAACAAAATAAAAAACTCCGAGAATAAGAGGCGTGGACGGATACGAGTTCCAGAAAAATCGAGACTGGGCGATTAAGGGCGGCGATATTGCAATGAGAAATGCAAAAAAATAACCACCAAGTGATCCTAATATTTTTTTACCGATAACATATGCCATAACAATGCTTATCAAGCCAAGTAAAAGCATGAAAACAACCCCACCATATGGATTACCATCAAATAACAAATATGCGATGCTAAGCAGATAAAAATATCCTGGTCCATGAAACAGTCCTGTGAGCCCCGCTGAACCTGCTCCCCATTCAGACCCAATTAAGGTAAATTTGTGATCCTCTATGATACTTCGTGCAGCGAGATAGTCTCTACCTTGGTCAAACCCAAAGATATAATTCTGAGCAATCACCTCAGTCGCCCGAGGAAAAAAAGACAGATACAACAACAGAAGTATGAAAATACCTTGGATGATTCGCTTAATCATAAGTAACTATATAAACACCAGGTTTTCCGTCTGGATACAGGTACACATACTCTCTTCCGTTTACTTTGGGAAAATCTTCTTTATTCCCCACATACATCATTCTACCTTGTTTTTTTTCAGTATTCCAATCAATCGTACGAAATGAGATATTTTCTATCTCATGTTCCTCAACAAATCCTCCGCTTTCTGTGCCTCCGCTTACAAGATAACGCTTCGGGTCATATCCTGACGAAAAAAGATAAAACATATACGATTGATAGAGATTTTTTTCATTTGAAATGATAACCGCATCATAATTTTTTTTATTCTCCTTCACGTAATCCATCGAATCGAATAAAGCAGACTGAAACGAATCAGCCTGTGTGCGGGGAAAAACAAAGAAGTAATTCGTAATAAGACCTCTTAGTGAGAAAATAACTATGATCAACAAAGTGGCTATAGCCACATACCGCACTAGCAGGTTTCTAAGAAATGAGAATGGAAAGATGATTCCGAATGACACGAGTATTTGAAGAGTCGGTAAAAAAGTAAATGATCGCATCGCATGTGGCGCTTCTGTGGTAATTGATGCAGGAAGAGGACTACTTAAAAACCAAATAAGCAGAAAAAACTTCACTCTTCTCTCAATTTTTGCACACAAAAAAACTAGAGAGCCAAATAGTAAAAATGGTGCCTCAAACAAATAGAGCAGACCCATAAATGGCACTTTATGATTCTCACGTGCTCCGCCTGAAAAAAGCCAATGTGGGTTGAAATGAGAGATATATTGTGATGCGATAAGTCTCACAGGAACAAAACGCCTGTTATAGTACAGCTCTCCAAAGAGATTGTTTTCTTTTTTATATTGCACAATTTTTTCTGCAGAATCCTTGTACAAAGGATGGTCTACTGATAGCACAGAGGTACCGCTAAATCTTGTCATGCCCTCTGGCGTAAAAGAAACTATAACTGCTGGAAAAGCAATGAGCATGAATAGCCCTAGAGCACAAATGCTTTGTTTCGCATTTTTTTTTAACTCACGAAAATAAAGCAGTACTAACGTGAGTAAAAGTATTGGAATAATTACTTTCTGGCTCTGATATGCGTAAAAACTGAAACCGAATGCAATAGAAGAAAGCAAAAATGAAAATACTTTTTTATAAAGAATCCCTCTAAGAAAAAGATAAACACTTACCACTGTTAAAAATAATCCGAGATTTACCTCATGTCCTAATCGAGACAGGTAGATATGCCAAGGAGAGATACTGAGAAGAAGAGCGGAGGTTAGTCCCAGAAGGGAGGGTTGAATTTTCACACCAAAAGCAGTTATCCCTTTCTTAAAAAGTAAAGGAACGAGAAGAAAGCATAGGCAGACTGTTGCAACTGAGAGAACTACCGACAGAAGGCGTACAGAGAATACATTTAAACCGAAAAATGCAACTAAAGGTACAGTGAGATATACATAAAGAATCGGACGCCAATCATCATATGCGCGTAGGAGAAGCGGGAATACATTTCCGTACTCGTCTCTCCCAGTATGTAACAAAGAGTATGCATTATACCCAATAGATACTTCGTCAAGCGACGGACTTGGAGGAACTACCTGTAACAACCAGAATCTAAAAAAGACTGAGATTAAAAAGATACCAAGCACTACACCCCAATACAATCTTCTATTACTTATTTCCATAGTCAACAGCATAATAAATATATGCTTCAGGATCACCAGGCGCAAACTCTACTACCTGTCCTCTATTGATTTTTTCCTCAACTTGTTCACGATGATACGCGAGTGAATGATGCATAGGCTTAAGAAATTGAAAAATATTGACAACGCAGAAAAATGACCAGAAACAAACAACTCCGAGTCTCGCAATGAAATATTTTTGCCTATAAATCCATACAGTAATATATGCAAGCATCATGACTGTAATGGGACGAGTAAGAGTGAAATAATAATTACTGATCTCTCCCTTATATACAGAAAATACTGCCCACGGAACAACAAACCAGAGAACAACAAGATATACAAATATCAGTCGTTGTCTTGCGAAAGAATCTCTAAGAAAGACTAAAACAAATACTGGGAGAAATACATAACGCAGTTGCTTTATATAAAAATTATCAAATATTGCGGCAAACTCGATAAATGCATCTTTTGCTAACTGCACGACTCGTGTTAGATGAAATCCATGATAGTATTCATTCAGATATGTTGTGAGATGACGAGAAGAAGTGCCCTTGTGTAGTGCATCGTAAATAATATTAGGAATAAAAAACAGCACGAGTAATGGGAGAGCAAACAGAAAATATAGTAATGTTTTTTTCGTCCGAGGGAAAAATGGAATCGAAAAAAAGGAAATGATAAAAAAGAATATTGAGGTGAAATTAAGTTGCCATGACAATCCTAACACAACTCCCAGCCATACAATATATTTTTCTCTTCCTAACAAAATACTGTAGAGTAAGTAAAAAATAATAATTGAAATAACAGCTAAAAAATTTATCGGCCACTGAACCTTATCAGCCACTATAATAAATGATGATATTGAATAAATAAATACAGAGACTAACGCAACTGAGCTATCAAAAAGTTTTTTAATGAAATAATACAACACAAAAAAAGAAATTCCACTTGTGACAGTCGCTATATAAAAAGAAGCAGTGGGGTCAAGATTAGTCAGAAAATAAAAAATCGCAACGTAATAATAATAAAGCGGACCGATATAAAAACCACTATTTTGTTTTGCAACCATTCCGACGAGTGGAAAATTCCTATCTACTATAATATTTTTTGCAGCCCATGCATTATCTACCTGATCCCATTCGAAGCCGTGTCTACTCTCAAAGCCATACACACTAAAAAACGAATGCACTAAAAATAAAAAAAATAGTATTATCGCTCCCTGATGCTTCCTGTACCATGCAAAGATATTATGCGGTGTGTACTTTTTCATATCTTACCAGGAACGATCACTATAGCAGGATCATTGTTGAGGTACTTTATTTCATCAATCACTGAAGTTCCTTCAGGGAAATCCTCAGGTCTTCCAATAAACAATGTATCACTCGTACGTTTCTCACTCTGCCAGTTAATCGGCCTGAACTCATATTTTCCAAATGCATGATTCTCTCTAAAGCCACCTGAGAGATTTTGCACATTTTCTAATTGATATTTTTCGGGTGGATATTTCAGATAAAAAAGAAAAAACATGTATGACTGATCAAGAGGAGGTTTGTTTGTCACAACAATTTTCGCATACTTATTTTCAATTGATGACAACTTTGCAACAGCCTGTTTGTATCCATATTGCCAATCAACAGATGTATAATAATTTTGTTGTACGAAGTACTCATTCAGGTAAAAACTGATATTAAAAGCAACAAAGAAAAGATACGTAAAAATAGAGGCATAAACCATGATTTTCCTCACTCTGGAAAGTTGAGCATACCTAAAAAGTACAATAAGAGCTACTATGACTCCTAGGGCAGTAAACAACTGAAATGTAGGTAGAAAATTAAGTGTTCTCACCGCATGTGGAACTCCACTTGTAATTGAAGCAGGAAGTGGAGCTGTCAGAAACCATATAAAAATCAGAACTTTCATCTGC
>JBDKFM010000013.1:0-23790 GCA_039798685.1 Candidatus Parcubacteria bacterium
TACCCGGTAACAAAGATCCGCCTCTTCAAAATACATAAAAAATCTCTGATCAAAACCTTCAACTTTCTTAAAAATTGATCTTTTTAAGAATAAACATGCTCCACCTACGACATCAACACAAATTTCCCGACCATAATCACTTTTTTGAAGTGAATATGCTGCAGAAAATCTTGAGAAAGGCCAGAGATTTTTAAGTGAAGAAAATAGAACTATCCCCATCGGAAGAAGTGGCATTTTACCTGCAGTTGGGAGAATTTCACCTTGCGCATTGGTAAGACACGGGCCGATAATTCCAATTGTATGATTTCGTTGAAGCTTACTGAGAAGTTTTTTTACAGCTCCTTTTGTAACGAGGGTGTCAGGGTTAAGTATGATCAAAAATTCACCTTGTGCAATTTTTGCCGCTTGATTTACTGCACTTCCAAATCCCTGATTTGTCGAGTTTACAATGATTTTGATCTTATCTTTTGGTAGAAGCGTCGGGAGGTTTACCGGAGAATTATTATTCACAATAATTATTTCATACGTGATTCCCGAACACTCTCTCACAATACTCCGGACAGAATTACGTATCTCTTCCGGTGTGTTGTAGTAGACATATAATATCGAAAGAGTTATCTTATTCCTCATCAGCTTCAATAATTCCTTTTTGAAGAATGTGTGCATAGAGTAGCTCAGCAAGTTTCCTGTTGCCTATTTCACTAAAGTGGACACTGTCAACAAAGTATTTAGCCTGCTTCGGAATTCCAGCATCTAAATCGATAAAATCAATATTTTCAGATTCTGCGACACTCCTAGTTACCAAATTAAACTTCCGTAAACCATAAAGAAATGTAGATAACGAAAATTTCTTTCCTTTATATGTACAACCCATCTCAGGAAAAGGCAGTATGAGAGATTCATTTACTGTCGGATTCTTCTTATAGAGACTTGGTTGATTCCCGATCAGTACAGCGACATTCTCCGTTCGCATAAACAGTATGGTTGTCCTTAAATTTCTCTCATACGAGATCAAGCTGGGAAACGGAACCTTCTTGTTATTGTTTGATGAAACAAATTCACGAGCCTCTTTTACTAACATTTCATGTCGTATTTTTTGCGTGATGTCAGAATAAAGCACATTGACGAGAGATTTTCCGAGAAGATCAACTGACACAAGTTTTATTGAAAAAATCGGAGGAATCGAGAAGTAAGAAAATGACATTTTAGAAATTGCTCCAAAGAGATGAGAATAATCAGATTTAAAAATTCCATAATTAAACTCAGAAGGAGTACATGAAGCATAGAGATCGTTTATTCCATGCCACATGATAACCATGTTTGGATCCAGATCTTGTAATAAAAATAAGTACTGGATGAGAGAATGCTCGGTCGTGTACCAATCTTTCCCTGCATTGATAATCTCTATTTTTTTATCCGGATATTTTTTTTGAAGTCTTTCCTCTAACAAAAAAAGTGCATTCGATTTATAACGCACCTCCCTGTTCAGCACTGTCGAACCACCCAACACGACAATTCTAAATGTATTTTTATTCTTTTTACGTTCTATCTCCTCACTCCTGAATCCCATCGAATTTATGTGATCAATCTGAGTTTTGCTTAATTTTGACTGAAGAAATGGGTGTATATCATCAATAGAATAGCGGTACGAAATTTGTTCAAATCCTCTCAGTTTATGTCTCATAAACAACTCAACTGAAAGTATAACTATGCACAACGTACACAAGAGGAGTAACAGAACTTTTTTGTTTATTCTCTTTCTTTTTTTTGCATTTTTGTACAATCGATTTACTAGAAAGTTCCGTTGAAAAAACACTATGATTCCTGACAAAAAAAAGAAAATTACTCCCATAAAATACATCACACTGTATTTCCCAAAAAATACAGGATTTCCGGATGTATGCAGGAGAAATCCTAAGAGTAAAAAAATATAGGCAGATAAGAAAAGAATAGTGAGAATCTTCACTTGCGTGCCTCATTATACCATGGGAACTTAGCGTAATCTGAGTTCATCGTTGAGTGCATTCTCCAGATTGTAAGCGCGACTCGCCCAATTCCACCTAGTTCTTGCATGTATCCGAGCATCCGAGCTCATTTTTAAAAGAATATCAGGTTTTGAGAGCAAATAACGAATGCTTTTTACAAAATTATGATTTTTTGGCTCAAGCAACATCCCCGTCTTCCCTGAAAGAATCGTTTCCCTATACCCGCCCTCATTTACCGCAAGCACTATGGCTCCGCACGACATTGCCTCCAGTGGCACAAGCCCGAACGGTTCATTTCGAGAAAGACAAAGCACTATTTTTGCCCGTTGATAGAGGTTTCTTACTTCATCGTCTGTCAATTGGAACTTCTTGCTGTCTCGTTCCTCAACTTTAATAGAGTTCTTCAATTTCGATCTGATCTTTTTCCATCTGTCATATCCATCTACATAATCAAATGATCCTATAAATAGTACATCGATATCACGTAAAGATTTTTTATTATGAAAGAATCGCGTGTCAACTCCCGGAGGAACAACAATACTACTTCTTCTATATGCAAGCTCAATATTCTTTTTTGTAAACTGAGAGCTGGTAAAAATCGTATCAGCGAACCGTACATTTGAGAGATCAATCTGTTTTCTCACACGACGTGAAAATTTTTCATAATATTTCTTGACTCCATGAACGTCTGGAAAAGGGAGACTTTTGTCATATATTAACCTGAGAGGTTCATGACAATAATAAATCAGAGGTGTTTTCGTATATCGAAACAAGAATGGAGCATGTGTAAACAAAGACGAAAAACTGAGGAGTACATCATAATCACCTGTATCGATTTCCTCCGCGATTTTCTTATGCACACGGGAAAGTCTATACAACTCAATACTGTCTCTGTACATTCTTTTTTTCCAATCATGGATTGTTGGGAAACTTGGCGAAAACTGAAACAGACGTACGTGAGTATAAAATTTATATTCACTCGGAAAAAACTGAGATGAGAGAGTAAAGAGATCGACGGTATTTTTTTTCTTTAATTGTACCGCAAGCTCATTCACAACTCTCCGTGCACCGCCGGGCTGAAGCTCATGAAACATTGCGATTCTCATTGCTTCTTATTTTTCATCACACAAAGATATTCATATGCAAAAAAATAAATAAGGGGTGGGAAATAGGAGAGCGGTGAAAGAAGAACGATACAATTATATATTCTGTCTTTCCAGCTAAGTATTGGCTTCAACATCCCGATTATCTGATAAATATGTCCTTGAAAACGATGTCTCATAAATAAACTTCGCAGGTAAAAATATGTTGGCTCGTTGACATGTTGCAGTTTATGCAGGTCATTTCGCGGATCCCTCGGAAGGCCTCCATATTGTACGCTGGAAATAAATGAATTAAAAAAAAGTAATAATGTACTTACAGGATACGTATAAAAACGATGAGTATAGTTTAAATATAATTTATTCGCCTCAGTATGCACGAGAAGTTTTCCTTGAGGCTTCAACACTCTCGAAATTTCCGACAGTGCAATCTCGAGCTCTTCGGGATAAAGATGCTCAAATACATCAACGCTTATCACCGCATCAAATGTGTTGTCAGGAAACGTAAGCTTCTTGGCATCCATCACATAAAATGAGGAGCGGCGTTGAATATCTTTTTTTTGTTTTTTATACACATTTTCAGCTAATCTTATGCCATCACGCGAGTAATCGATTCCAACAGCATGTGCCCCTTTGCCTGCACAGAAAAAAACGATGTCGCCTCTTCCACACCCAACATCCAAAACATTCATCCCTTTTTTAATCTTAATTTTCTGAAGTAACTGTTCCACACGCGGATGAAATAAAGTTCCGTGTGATTTCTTAAACTCATCAGAACCGAGGCAATCGTTGAGATAATAATGCTCTGAATACACAGATGGATCGACCCTTCTTATTTTCTTCATCTTCCTCTATGAATAATTGCAATTATACCATGGCATTCCTATAATACATCGGTGACGAAACATAAGACCCTTACATCTCTCAGCTGGGTCGCCCTCCTTAGGTACAGCAACAGGTCAATTGATTTTTTAAGAATTATCATCCTCGCTAGAATACTGACACCATCAGATTTCGGTCTTTTTTCGATCGCTACCATTACGATCAACATTCTTGAATCGATTTCTGACACAGGTTTTTCATATGCATTTATCCACCATCAGGGAAACATCCGAAAATACGCAAAAACACTATTTGTCGTCAATGCGATAAGGGGATTGTTACTCAGCATAATCTCCTTCTGCTTATCATTTATACTTGCAGGTTTTTTCTCACAACCTACACTCCTACCATTTATGATGCTTCTCTCTCTCACACCTTTTATTAAAGGACTACAAAATCCATCAATAATCATGTTTCAAAAGGAAATGAACTTTAAGGGAGAGTACTTACTCAAGTTGATCCCGACGGCATTCACTGCTATAACTTCGATCTATCTAAGTACCCTTCTCCACTCTGCCCTTGCACTTGTAGCAGGGGTGATAATCGGAGCGTGTACGGAAACTATTCTGTCATATATTCTGTGTAAAACACATTTTGATGAACCATTCAGTAAAAAAAGATTTAACAAACTCTTTTCATTCGGAAAATCCATGACGATCGGAGGATCGTTCTCATTTTTAATGACCCAGGTTGATAATATATTTATTGGCAAATTTTTCGGCGTTTCATCTCTTGGACAGTACGATGTTCTTTTTAAACTCGGTAGCGTTGCATTCTCTGAGGTCACTGATATTGTCTCACGAGTGATGTTCCCACTCTTTGCAACGTTACAAAAAAAGCAGGATCTCCTGAGAAAAATGTTTATAAAAAATGTTTACTTTGTCTTGATTCCATCAGGAGCGATAACACTACTCCTATTACTGTTCCCAAAACAGATAATCCTTCTCACATTCGGAGATCAATGGATCTCCAGTACTCTCCTTTTGCAGGTCCTCGCTCTCTACGGATTTTTACGATCTAGCATTGGACCTATCGGCCCACTTTTCCTAGCAGTCGGAAAACCATCACTTTTAACGAGGGCAAATTTTATTAATTTTTTTATGATAGTTCTACTGATTTATCCGTTTGCGATACGTTATGGACTTGTCGGAGTAGCACTCGCGATGACTACCGCATACGTACTCTCATCAGTCTACCTTGTTCTTCATGTCGTCACGTATTTTCGTAAAAACGCGATAAAGTAAATGTGTCAATGTACTTATTTCTCCCAGGATATTATCTGTAAAAACAGATGTAGAATTTTTATAATCGAGAAACTGAGAGTCGGATTATACCCACTGTCGTTCCCACTAACACTGCAAAGTCTGAAAGAACCTGAAGGAGGGGGAGATACACATATGCCATTGTATTGTTCACATACCGATAGTTTTTGGTGACAGCCCAAAAAAAGTACAGTGGGACGAGTAATATCACAATTGTTTTTGTCCAAATATCTTCAGAAATAGCAAGCGATACTAAAATAACAAAAAAAATGTACCTCACAAAAATGAGAAGAACTTTCTTTCTTAGAATGCCAGCCTCTGCATCTCCCAAAGCGAACCTAAAAAACATCACAAATACACTTTTTAACGATGTTCTGGGAAGCCAATACACAATTGCACGTTTTGCAAAACACATGCGTGCCTTCATGCTTCTTAACGAGACAGCAAACACATAATCTTCATTGTGAGAATACTGCTCAGGAAACATTCCCGCGAGCTTCCATGTAGATTTACGAATAGCCATCGACCTTGTTGATGGAAGAAAATTTTCAGCATTGATCTTGTCGGGCATTGTAAGAATATACGGTACCTGACACTTCTGAAAGACTGTACTCGACTTTCCACGATAGTACCCGGATACAACATCAGTAGACGCATCGCTGAAAGGTTTCATTATTTCCTCAACCCATGTTTTTGAAAGAAGACAACCTGCATCCGAGATGAGAATATATGCATGTTTGGACTTTTTAATTCCAAAATTTCTACACACAGCTCTGTTACCATTTTTTTTAAAGAGCCTGAATGACGGAAGAGCATGAATACGTACATAATTCTTTATCTCATTCACGGTCCGGTCTGTTGATCCGCCATCAACAATTATTATCTCATCTGGTAGTAATGTCTGCTCTGCAATTGATTTGAGAAAATCCGACACTGATCTTTCTTCATTAAGTACGGTACATACAAATGACGTGTGAGGTGTTTTTCGCTTCATTGCCTTCTCAAAATAATTACTGTATTATAACACCTATGATCGACCCTTATAGAATGGTTATCATTAACCTGACAGCCCTTTCGATCATCTGTGCAGGTATATTTTTTTACCGTTTTCTTTACCCCAAAAAGCAAGTAAAACTTTTCCCCCTTCTCCTCATCGTCATGATACTTCCTGTCATCAGTATATTACGGAAGGGCACATACGAAAGCGGTGATTTCAACATGCATATTTATCGCGCAATGATGTTTTTCGAAAACCTGCAGCAGGGAAATATTATCCCATCCTGGGGAGGAGAATTAAATGCAACATACGGTTACCCTGTATTCATTTTTAATTATGTACTTCATTACTATCTTATTTCATTCTTTCATTTTTTGGGATTTTCATTTCTCGCAGGTATGAAATTATTTCTCATTCTCAGCGTATTTGGATCAGGTATCACAATGTATCTATGGGCAAATAAAATATTTAAAAATCAGCTCGCCGGTTTTGCGGCAGCAGTCTTCTATGTATTTGCTCCGTACCATCTCATCACATTACATTTTCGAGTAAACGGTGAAAATTTTGCATACGCTCTTGCTCCATTGCTTTTTTATCAACTTCACAACGTACTCGAACGGCAAAACACAAGAAACATCTTGTTTTTCGGACTCATTCTCGGCTTACTTTTTTTTGCTCATTCTGCAAATGCTGCATTCACATCTTTGTTTATGATCATATATCTCCTGCTACTTTTTTTGACAGGTATAGTCAGAAGACGGAAACAGATCATTGCTGTGGTAGAGGGATACCTTGTAGGTATCTTACTCGCACTCCCGGTTTTCTTCGCACACTCTGTTCTTTCACAGTACACGTATGGATATCTTTTATCAGGGAAACCGACCTTTACTCCGTTATGGCAACTTCTCTATTCACCATGGAGATACGGACTCCTTTTTCAGGGACCGAAAGGAGAATTCGCATTTTTAGTCGGATATACTCAGCTACTTCTTCTCGTGACCATGGTTCTTCTTTTGATCTATAAGAAAATTAAAAAAGTGCATGCATTATCCATTCTCTTCTGGCTTTCTGTCACATGTGTTACGATTTTCCTCGTAACACCGCAATCAGCATTTCTTTGGAAAATTATACCAATACTTTCATTAGCACAATTTTCATATCGTTTGCTTTTTTTTGTAAATATCTCAACTGCAATTTTGGCAGGGTATCTTGTGCTATCCCTTCCAAAAAAAAAGAAAGCGATATACGTACTGATATTTTTTACAATTGCATCCACGATTATTAACTGGGGTAATAGGAGAACAATCCCTGAAATCGGTGATATAACTCTCAGGCAAAATATTCCTCTCAGTAGCTGGAACTATGAAGGCATGGCAGTTATGGCAAGTCCAAGGTGGTTGAAGCAAGACTCTCTTTGGGAGAAAAAAATTCCGGATTCACATCTAGAATCACTCTCTGGTTCAGCTGAAATCCGTCAGATCGAAAGATCCCAAACGAAACATACATATATCGTCAATGCAAAAAAATCACTTCTTCTCAGAGAGAACACGCTTTACTTTCCCGGGTGGGAAGTTTGGATAGATAATAAACAAACTCTTTTTGAGTATAAAAAAAATCACTCACTCGGAAAAATAGTGTTTCCAGTTACAAAAGGGCTGCATTTTATTGAGGTCAAATATAACGACCTCCCCTTATTCAGACTGACAAAGCTCATAAGCATCGCAGGTTTTGTTGTTATTTTTCTATACTTTATAGGAGAAAAGCTTTTATACTTATTTCCCTATGAGAAAAAATCTTTACGCTGACCTATACACACTTGAAGAATCGCACTGGTGGCACAGAGCAAAACGCGAGCTCTGTCTGAGATTTATTCAGATGATATCTAGAGGGAAAAAAGTTAAGATACTCGATATCGGTTGCGGGACAGGCGGTAACATAAAAGCATTTTCTCAATTCGGAACTACTTATGGAATTGATAACTCCGAGTCAGCGATTGAATTTTGCAAAAAAAGACGACTGAAAAAAGTAAAAATCGGTTCTGCTTACACATCAGGTATGCCAAAATCTTTTTTTGACGTTGTAACACTTCTTGATGTTCTTGAACACATTGAAGAAAAAAAAGCTTTACGTGAGATAAAACGCGTACTTAAACCCGGGGGAATCCTGATCATAACAGTCCCTGCGTATCAATTACTCTGGAGTGAGTGGGACGTCGTCCTGCATCATAAAAGAAGATACAACAAAACGCAATTAACTCACCTTCTTACAGATGAAGGCTTCGTGATTAGCAAATGCTCTTATCTCTACAGCTTCCTGTTTCTTCCAGTACTTCTGATTCGATCATTAAAAATGCTGGTGAAAAAAAAGGAATATTCCTCAGACTTTGCGATAAATGCAAAACCAATCAATAACTTTTTACTTTTTCTTGCAAGATTTGAGCAACAAATCCTCATGGTTCGACACATCCCGTTCGGAACAAGTATTATCTGCATCGCACAACGCCCATGAAGACTACAAAACCGCTTCTCTCACTCATTATCCCCGTGTATAACGAACGGAAGAGACTACAAAATATCCCACATATCCTGAACTTTTTACGTTCGAACAAATACTCATTTGAGCTGATAGTTGTAAACGACGGAAGCGATGCCTACACGACGAAGACACTTACCCGGATGGCGAAAAAGTATCACTTCTTGTTACTCGGGTACTCTCAAAACAAAGGAAAAGGATACGCGATAAAACAAGGATTTACAAAAGCGCGCGGACAGTATCTTTTCTTTATGGACATCGATCTCTCAACACCGATTGAGATGATTACTCCGTTTTTACAGGAGTTAACAAAAAGCCCTCTGGTAATTGCAACCCGGAAAAGTACCACATCCCGCATCACTGCTCATCAGAATATTCTACGGGAAAGTATGGGAAAATCATTCACACTACTCTCAAGATTGTTGACAGGTGTACAGGTCTCAGACTTTACCTGTGGATTTAAGGCATTCCGCGCCCAACAGGCTAAACGAATTTTTGACCACGCACAGATACAACGCTGGTCATTTGATACAGAGATCCTCTTTCTTGCCAAAAAATACAATATTAGAATTAAAGAGGTTCCTGTCGTCTGGAAAAATAGTAAGGAAACAAAAGTTGTTTTCCCCAATGATATCTTCACGTCACTTACAGAACTCATTGTTATCTATCTGAATGAGATGCGGGGTAAATACGGTAAAACCGTTATGCGTAAAATGCATTGATCTGCTTGCAGACTTCTGAGATCTCTTCATCACGTATACCTGGAAAAAGCGGGAGAGAGAGGCACGACTCTGCAAGATACTCGGTCACAGGCAAACTCCCTTTTTTGTATCCTTTTGAAAATGGTTTCTGGAGATGAATAGGCACTGGATAATGGATGAGAGTTTGAATACCCTTTTCATGCAAGAAACGCTGCAACTGATCTCTTCTTTGAACCTGAATCACGAAAACATAAAAATTTGACTCACCGGAAGGAAGTATCTCCTGAGACTTTACTGACAGAAGTGAGCGGTAACGCATCGCAGCATGGCGATGCTCTCGGTTCACTGGATCAAGCCATGTAAGTTTTACCCGGAGCACAGCTGCCTGCAGCTCATCAAGCCTACTGTTAATCCCTTGTATCTCATGGATATATTTATGATTTTGCCCGTGATTCCGCATCATTACAATCCGCTTGTGAAGCCGCGTAGAGTTTGTGACCACACAACCCGCATCACCATACGCACCTAAATTTTTTGAAGGATAAAAACTAAATACACCGATATCGCCAAGTGTTCCAAGTTTTTTCTTCCCATACATGGCGCCATGCGCTTGACAGGCATCCTCTACCACAAACAGCGAATGTTTTTTTGCCAGCGCTCGTATTTCATTCATCGGTGCCGGTGCTCCATACATATGCACAGGCAGAATTACCTTCGTCTTTTTGGTAATCTTTTTCTTAAGATCCTGAATATCAAGCTGATACGTATCAGCATCGATATCAGCAAAGACAATAGTAGCGCCGACAATTGCAACAGCCTCGGCTGTCGCGACAAATGAATTTGACTGAGTGATAACCTCGTCTCCCGGTCCTACCCCCAACGCATGAAGAGCAAGTACAAGCCCGTCTGTACCGGACGCAACACCGACCACAAACTTGGCGCCCAAATATGATGCAAATTCTTTTTCAAAAAACGTGCCTTCATGACCAAGTATAAATTGCTGCGATCGCACCACTCTTTGCAATGCAGCATCAATACTTTTTTTCCGTTCACTGTATTCCCTCTCAAGTGTAAAAAACGGAATCGTCTTCATCTACTCTTTTCACCTTTCCTCTTCCCAGGCAACGCATCTGCCGGAACACCAGCGACTGTCGTATTCGCAGGGACATTTTTAGTAACCACTGAACCTGCACCTATCATCGCATTTTCTCCTATGATCACACCTGGAAGAATCGTGCTGTTTGAACCAATCGATGCTCCTTTTCTGACGATAATTTTTTCCAGTGCCCATTCACCTGCCACTTTCTTTGTTCCGTGTTCATTCGTTGCGCGCGGATACCTGTCGTTAGTAAATACGACATGGTGTCCTATAAACACATTTTCCTCTATCACTACTCCCTCACAGAGAAACGAATGAGAGGAGATCTTTACATTTTTCCCGACTGTCACACCATTCTGTATCTCAACAAACGATCCGACGGTACAATTCTCACCGATGATACAATCATATAAATTAATGTAGTGATGCAGTTTCGTTTTCTGACCGATTTTACAATTTTTTATCTGCTGAAGGGGGGTTTGTCGTGTTACATCTTCCATAATGCCAAATACATCTTTGTTACTTTTTCCCAAGTCTGCTGCCGTACCCATTGATGAGCCTTGTCGATATCCTCATCCTTACTATGAGGATGATGAATTAATGATATAACAGACTTTGCGAGCTTTGCGCTTTCCCCGTGTACACTCATCCATTGATGAAAAGGAGAGAGCAAAAAGCAATCTCTGTGAATAGGATTATTATACAGACAAAAGACATATTTGCGATATGAAAACGATTCGAGCGTGCTGAGGAACCGTGAGGTAAAGACACAGTCAGCACGCGCAAGAAACTCTCCCACTTCTGGAACAAATCCATAAAAACTGACGTTTAGCCTATGTCTTCTCACAAATTTCTTTGCTTCATCAGCAAGCATCCCATCACCTAGCACGCTCAAGTGCACCGGGTATCCAGACTGTTTCAAAATGTTCATCACTTCTAAAAAACGCATAATTCCGGCCTCAGGATCCAATCTCCCTATATACACGATTTCCTCTATCTTCTTAACATGAACGTCATCCTCATTTCTGAGCACACTTACGCCACCATACGTGACGTACTGCGTCGTTGTTTTATACCATGTGCGCAGATAGTCTCCGACTACGATACTACCAGCTGCAATGACCTCTGAGAGCTTATGCATAAAAAAAGACCGTGAAGTCGGCAGACTGTCTCCTTCGTACCCATGAAAAGTGTTATATATTTTTTTCAGGGGAAAAAGAATTCGGAACGGGAGATACCAAAAAGTCACATCATGACAGTGGATAATTTTTGCTTTTTTCAAAAGAGATAAGTGAGAGAACAACCAATTCCAGATCCGATACTTCTTCTCCTTTTCACTCCCTTTAACCGGAATCCGGTAAATCGTAAATCCTTTATACACCTCTTTTTCAGCAAGTGCTGGATCATATTGCTCCGTGACAACGATTACCTTCATCCCCTTTTTTTGAAGACGTTTCCCTACCTCAAATACGTGTCTTTCAACACCTCCAATATGCGGATAAAATAAACGGCACAAAAAAACAACTGTCATATGTGATCTCGGAGCAGAGGAGCTGACGCATTTCCGGTGGGCTCACCGGGACTCGAACCTGGGACCTTTGCAATGTGAATGCAACGCTCTAACCAGCTGAGCTATGAGCCCGAATTGTGATCATCTTATCAAAAACAACTCTCATTGACAACGAGATCCGATTTCTGAATAATAGAACCTATGTTTTTAGACCTCCTGAAGAAAGCATACACATTCCTTTTTGACACCATTCAAACAGTCCTCCTCGCTGCATCCGTTTTTTTGGTCATCTACCTCTTTCTCTTCAGACCATTTGAGGTGAGCGGAGAGTCGATGTTTCCAACTTTTAAAAACGGCGAGTTTATCCTGACTAATCTTATTACACTCAGATTCAGCAGTCCAACAAGGGGAGACGTTATAGTTTTCCAGGCGCCTGTCGATCATGATAAGGACTACATAAAAAGAGTGATAGGTATTGCCGGAGATACGGTAATGGTACAAAACGGTTCTGTGTATCTCAACGGCCAAAAACTTGATGAGAGCATGTATCTCTCAGAAGACGTAAGAACTACACCAGGCGCATTTCTTCAGGAAGGACTACCGATAACGATCCCAGCAGGAGACTTTATCGTAATGGGTGACAACAGACCACACAGCTCAGATTCGAGAGAGTGGGGTTTCTTAAAAACAAACGAACTTATCGGTAAATCGTTTTTCGTCTATTGGCCACCGAATCAGATGCGGTTAGTCAAAAACGGTCAAGAAGCAAAAAACTAAGCAACGGTGCCTTCAGCGAGGATCTTGTGGAGTTCTTTCATTTTCTTTGTTGTTGTCTCAACATCCCCTTTTACCACAATTGTGATTCGGGCAAGCTTACTTGACTGATAGATAGCGACGTCATCAAAACTATATTTTTTCTTCAGTTCTTCAGCCATTGCATCCTGCTCGGGTACGTATAACTGCGAAACTTCATTTTTTGGCTCCTTCTGCTGCACGTCTCCCTTAATCTTCCGCGAGAGATCTTCAGTCTGGCGTACAGTCAAATTGTCTTTGAGAATCTTCTTAAACACCTCTAGCATCAACTTCGGATCACCAAGTGAGATGAGAGGGCGTACATGACCTTCAGTGATGACACCTGCAACGAGAGCATCTTTAATCGCATCAGGAAGAGAAAGTAACCGAATCGTGTTTGACACTGTGGGCGCACTCTTACCAACTCTTTTCGCAACCTCGTTAGTTCCGAGACCGAATTCATCAATCAATCGTTTGTATGCGAGTGCACGTTCGATCGGATTAAGATCTTCGCGCTGCACATTTTCAACGATAGACATCTCAAGCATTCCCTGTGGAGTTGTTTCTTTTACGACGACCGGAACCTTCTGGAGACCAAGGATCTTCGATGCTCTCCAGCGTCTCTCACCTGCAATTATCTGGAATCCAGCCGGGGTTTTTGCTACAACAATAGGCTCAAGAATTCCCTGTTCGCGAATTGACTCAACGAGATCTGTCAGCGACTCCTGGAGTATAACGCCTCGTGGCTGAAGTGGATTTGACTGGAGCTGATTTGTTTCAAGAAAATGTATCGATGATACGTCGTTATCCATTGATTACCTCAACAAGTTTTCGACCTCTTTTCAACTTAAAATTGACAATACCTGAAATAACTGCAAAAAGCGTATAGTCTTTTCCCATCTGTACTCCGTCCCCGGGATGAAATTTAGAGCCTCTCTGGCGGATGATGATGCTGCCCGGGGTAGCTTTTTCGCCACCATAGAGCTTAACTCCGAGTCTTTTTGCAACCGAATCTCTATTACCTTTTACTGCTCCCTGTGCTTTTGTATGTGCCATATAAATTTACTATATTTTCTGTGAAAACATCAGTATCATATCGAGACTTTTCACAGATGTCAAGACCTTTTGTGCCTATGCGGCTTTTTTTGCTGGCGCTTTCTTTGCTGCAGCAGGCTTTTTTGCCGCTGAACTTACAGTCTTTGTTGCAGCTCCAATAGATTGGATGAGTACCTGAGAAAGCTTCTGTCTGTGTCCTGTTGCACGGCGATGTCGTACCTTTGCTTTATACTTCATCACTCTGATCTTAGGACCCCTGACGATTTCTTCCTGTAAAACACCTTTTACTCCGACTTCCGTAAGAAATGGAGTTCCAACCTGAACTTTTCCATCAGTCACTGTCAGAAGTACTTCATGAAACACCACTTCACCCTTGGGAGCAACATCCTTCAAGAGCTCTATCTCAATCATGTCTCCCTCACTGACTTTGTATTGTTTTCCGCCTGTTTGGATTACTGCGTACGTCATAATGGATAATTATAGCAGAGAACTCATCGGATTTCCAGCACATGCACCTTTGCCTTCGTCCCGACAGAAGAGGCTATTCCGAGTGCAATAAAACTGGCGAGAATAGAGCTTCCCCCAAAGGAGACAAAAGGAAGCGTCACACCGACAACCGGCACAATACCGAGATTCATCCCGATATTTACGAAAAACGGTACCAGAAAGAAGAAAAATGTTCCGAGAAGATACAATTTTCCAAATGAATCATCCACATCACAAAAAAGGACATAGAGACGATAAAGAAGAAATCCGAAGGCTGCAACGATGACAACCGCACCGATAAAACCGAATCCTTCGGAGATTGTCGCAAAGATAAAATCTGTCTGACGTTCTGGTAAAAATCTCAGGTTTGATTGTGTCCCTTCGCTCAGTCCTTTTCCAAAAATCATCCCCGATCCGACCGCAATAATCGCCTGCATGACATTATATGTCGTTCCGAGAGGATCACTTGATGGATGAAGAAACGAAAGGATGCGCTGCCTCTGATAATCATGCAGTATCCCCCACAGGATGGGAGAAACAAGAACAAATGGCAACGCAGCAAGACCGAACCATAAGAGAGGAAACCCATATACGAGCAACACGAACAACATAACGATAGTGAAAATGAGCGCATTTCCGAGATCAGGCTGCACTGCAATAAGAAACGCTACTGGCACGAGGAGGACTCCTGATAGAACGAAATGACGAAGTGATTTCGTAGTACCGCTCGTGAGAAATCCCGCCAGACAAAGTGTGAGAAACGGCTTAATAACTTCAGAAAACTGGATACGCACTCCGAAGATCTCAACCCAACGGACCGCTCCCCTACTCTCAAGTCCGAGTATAAGAACAAACGTAAGCACTACAACTGAAATAATATACATCGGACGGAGAAAAAAACGGAGCATTTTGTAATCAATTTGTGAAAAAAAGAAAAACACCAGAAGTCCGAGGAAATAGTAGATACTTTGATTTCTAAAATACGACAACCCGACTGCAGAAAGTGTTGTCAGGCTTATGGTTGCGAGGACGACTACCGGCACGAGAAGGTACCAGTCGACCCCCAAAAAAGGTCGGTTTCGCATACTAGGACTTAGTTACCTGTAACGCATCACCCTTACGTAGAGTTGCGATAAGCGCGTTGGTTTTTATGTACTCTTCAAACATTTCCGGCCACTCAGGAAGCACGACGTCCACCTTTTCAGCAATAGAAGTGCCAATTTTTTTCCGTTCTTCTTGGATAGACCGCACGATATCCCTCGCCTTTCCTTCATCTTCTAGCTCAGGAGTCAAAGTTGTATCAAATGTGACCGTCAACTCGTCTCCTTTTGTGTACGTCACTTTTTTCACATTCAGCTCATCACGAAGCAGCTGGGTTATTCCTGCATCGTGTCCGCTTCCTTCATAACATATGATTGCTTCTGCAAGAGGTTGGCGTACTTTCAATGAGAGCTCTTTCCGTTTTGCATGTCCTACTTCTACGATTTTCCGCAGACGCTCCATCTCCTGCTCAAGTACAGAGTTGATTAGTGACGGATCAACCTGTGGCCAATCACAAAGATGCACTGATTCTTCATCCGTCAGATTCCGGTATATCTCCTCCGTCAAAAACGGAATCACGGGTGCAGCAATTTTCATAAATGTCGTCAGAACCGTGTATGTCGTCTGATAAAAAGATTCTTTATCTTGTGCATCAAGCGCAGTCGGACCGACTCTGTCCCTACTCCTGCGGATATACCATGTCGAAAACTCATCAACAAATTTCTGCAATCTCGAAATTGCACTCACTGTATCGAATTTCTCAAGATCAGAGGTGACGTCTTGCAGTAAACGGTGCAATAATGAAGTTATCCATATATCAAGAACGTTTCCAGAGCGAGCACTCTCTTTTCCGGGACGCCATCCGTCAATAGTCGCATACGTAAGGAAAAAGTTATAGACATTCCAGAGAACAAGCATCATTCCTTTTACCTGATTCCTATACTGTTCTTCTGAGATAATAAGATCCTCTCCGTGCATTACCGGCGATCCCATGAGGTAAAGACGCAACGCATCTCCTCCGTATTTCTGCAAAAGGAGTTTGGGATCCGGATAATTTCCGAGATTTTTACTCATCTTTCGCCCGTCTGTACCGAGAATTACACCTGTGACTGAGACGTTTTTAAAAGCAGGCGAATCAAAGAGTGCACCTCCCAGTACATGAAGCACATAAAACCAGGCTCTGATTTGTCCCGTATACTCCACGATAAAATCCGGAGGAAAAAAGTCCTCAAGCTTTTCTTTTGAATCAAACGGAAAATGTCTCTCTGCAAATGACGCACTACCTGCTTCAATCCAACTGTCTAAAACCTCGGGAACCCGGTGCATCGTTTTCTTACACGTTGGACAAGGAACTGTTACCTCATCTATCTCAGGTTTATGAAGATCATTTACTTTTCTGCCAGACGCCGTTTCAAGCTCGCTGATAGATCCCGGTACAAATCTTGCACCGCATCCGCCTTCTGAGAGACACTCCCACACGGGAACAGGTGACCCCCAGTAGCGAGAACGCGAGATATTCCAATCAGGTGCGTTCTCAAGGCTCTTTAAAAATCTTCCCATCTTAAAGTGCTTCGGGAACCAATTGATTTTGTCATTTGTTTTTTTTAAAAGAGGCTTTAGCTTCTGCACATCGACATACCATGCATTCTGCGGAGCATAGTATAATCTGGTGTGACACCTCCAACAAAGCGGTACATTATGTGGTTTTTCTTCGTCTTTGTAGATGAGCCCCCGTGAATTCAGATCTTCATTGACTGCTTTATTTGCTTTTAGATAATACATTCCGCCAAAAAGAGGCACGTCAGGACGGATCATTCCTTCTTCATCCAGATGCATCTCTATGTGGATATTCTGCTCCTGCATGACTTTCAGATCCTCTTCGCCATACGCCGCGATCGTCACAACCCCTGTTCCTTCATCTGCAGTCACAAAGTCTCCCGGTACTATCTCAAACGCCTTCTCTCCTTTTTCAATTTGGTAGTAATCATAGTGGGGAACAAATTTTTTACCCACGAGCTCTTTACCTGAAAATTCCTCAATTACCTTGTACTTTTCTTTCAGAATTCCAAGAGTCGGCTTTGCCAAAATGTAGTATTCATCTGTCTTTGTCTTCTCTGATGATCCATCTAACTCACACAGTACTTTCACATACGCTAACTCTGGATTCACAGCCAACGCAGGTGTCACAATCTTGTTCCATGGAGTCGTCGACCACGCGAGAATATAGGTATCTTTCTCATCCTTCAACTGATATTTATACGTTGTCGCTGCGTCACTTATCTCTTTATGATTATCAACATCCATTGCCACCTCAAAATTTGAGATTGGTGTTGCACAATGCGGACAATACAGCGAGACGCGGAGTCCTTTATACACATGCCCTTTCTCATACATTTGCTTAAACACCCACATGACAGTCTCCATATAAGAAAGATCCATGGTTTTATACGCATGCTTGAAATCGACCCAACGAGCGATATGATCAACATACCACTCCCACTCCCCTGAAACCTCTGAAACATAGAGCTTGCACTCATCAATAAATTTCTTCACACCGACCTTTTCCTCAATTTCCCTTTTTGATTTCAGACCGAGTTTCGTCTCAACTTTATTCTCAGCCGGAAGACCGTGACAATCCCACCCCCACACTCTCCTCACACGATATCCCTGCATTGTTTTAAAACGGGGAAAAAGGTCTTTGGGGAGACTCGCAAGCAGTGTTCCATAATGCGGCATACCCGTGATAAAAGGAGGACCGTCGAGAAACGTCCATTTTTTGTCTTCAGGACGGGACTCTACGGATTTTTCAAAAATCTTTTTTTCTTTCCAGTATGCAAGCGTCGCCTCTTCCAGTTCTGGAAAGTTTACTTTTGGTGAAACCGGCTTAAACATATCTGCAATTGTACCTCAAATAGAATTGCAGATTCAAGGGAAGCTAAACCGGAATAGATTATGAAGTACGCGCGTGACGTTCCCAGGGAAAATGCCCCTCTGTCTCTTTCTCAAACTGAACAGAGAGAAATGAACGGATTAAAACGATTACAGCGAGCACAAATACCGTCGTCAACGTAGGTGGCGTGGCAATTGAGCGTATGATATCGCCTGCAACCAGAAATTCCAATCCGAGAAGAATTGTCTTTGCCAAATTCATACGAAGCTTCTTATAAAGCTCCATCCCGTGCTCTTTCTGCAGATAACCTGATAGATACAATGAGATCGATAACACAACTCCGAATGCTATCACCAACACGCCGAGCGCATCGATCACTATACCTATCCCGTCTATGATCTGTATATAGTCCATATATTCATAGTAGAGGGAGTGATGAAGCTTCGCAAGTCACACTTTTCCTGACCCTACACTTACAGAATTCACGTAAATGGTCTATAATTCCCACTCTATAAAGAAGAATGGCGAAAAAAATAAAAATATTGATTCCGAATGCCACAGGTCCGTCAAACCCGGGAGATCAGGCAATTCTCCACAGCATGATCGGAATGCTCAGGAAATTACCTGTCATGATAGATGAAATCGCACTCCATTCAACCGATCATCATCTCTATAAAAAATCTCATGGATTCAAAGTAAAGCCTACTATTTATATGTGGGCAGGATTTCAAAACAAAAATCCTCTCGTCAGAATGATAAGACTCATGCGACTTCTTCTCTCCTACCTCACGACAAAATTCGGTTTTTCTGTGGTGATCAGTCGAGATCTGAGGGTTATTCTCAAAGATTATAAACGGGCCGATCTCATCGTCTTTGCGGGTGGAGGGTATCTAAGATCACAAAAGGGACTGACACAGACTCTTAACCTCCTGATGAATCTCGCAATGTTTCAGTTTGCAAAACTGTACAGAAAAAAAACTATTGTCGCGCCAATTAGTATCGGACCTTTTGGTTATGAGTGGCATGAAAAACTGACTGCACGAACGATGAAGGAATTTGCTGCAGTGTTTCTCAGAGAGGAACGCTCTTATAACGTGTTAAAAAACTACAACGTAAAAAATATCATACATGCAAATGACCTCGCACTCCTCGCAACACACCCCCGGACGAAAAAAACTTCCCGCGATACTTTTATCGTCGGATTCACAATCAGAGACTGGCTCCCGAAAGAAAAGCAATTACGTCTTGAGACAGCATATGCAGTCGCACTCAGTGAGTTCAGCAAAAAAACAGGCGCATTGATTCAACCGATTGCACAGGTTGATAACAATATGTACGGAGATCGTGACCGTGACGTCGCAGCACATGTCATCGAGAAACTCCATGCTGCTGGAGTCAAAACACTTCCTATAAAAACTGTAAAAGAGTATCCGGGAGACACGATTGTGTATGGTGAGATTGATTTGCTGATGGGAATGCGAATGCACTCACTCATCTTCGCAATTCTGCAAAATACACCGTTTGTCGCAGTCTCATATGAACATAAAACAGAAGGCCTCATGCAGACTCTGGGACTCAGTCATCTCTGTGTTCAGAGTAGTAAAGCGACAGAGAAAAACCTACGGGCGCTACTTTTTGAGGTCTATGAAAAAAGAGATGCGCTCAAGAAATCACTTGCCTCATCACTCCTGAGAATAAAAGCCGAGGAGGAGAAACGATGGAAAGAATTACTTACACAGTGGCTGACACTCTCAGTTTTTGTCTCAGCAACATCAACCCTCTAAAACAAAGCAGAATTGAACCCAGCATGATATACTGTACAAAGAATGGATAAAAAAGAAGAACTGAAAATTGAAGACCTAAAAGTCGGGACGGGACCTGAGGTAAAAGACGGCGATACTGTTGTTATGCACTACACGGGCTGGCTGACTGATGGAACTAAGTTTGATTCTTCAATTGATCGCGACCAACCATTTGAAGTGAAAATCGGTGTCGGCTACGTCATCAAAGGATGGGATATGGGGGTGCCTGGTATGAAGGTAGGAGGAAAACGAAAACTCACAATCCCACATGAGTACGGATACGGCAGGTACGGTGTCGAACCTGATATCCCCGGATTTGCAACACTTGTGTTTGAGGTAGAACTCCTGAAGATCAAATAACTCCTAACCAAGAAACGGAAACTTTTTCTCCGATTTGGTCACTGATGTGAAGACCAGACTCGCAAGGACAGCCCCAATAAATGGACCGAGAAGATAGAGCAGAAGATTACTTACGCTTATCGGACCAGCGATCATCGCGACGAGCGCAGGTCCTACACCAACAGCCGGATTAAATGCACCACCTGAAATACTCCCGACTGAGTAAGCTCCGACCAACACGGTACTCCCTATAGCAAGTCCATAAAACTGATTCGGCGTATTTCTATTTGACACGGCGGTATGTAGTACCACAGAGCACAGTGCAAAAGTAAAAAGAATCTCAAGAAGTATCGCTTCGTTAAATGCGACGAGATTCCCCGGCTGCACAAGTAATGTCTCCTGCTTGACGAGAAAAAATACCAGACTTGCTGTCACTGCCCCCAAAAGCTGAAAAAACATGTAGAGCAACGCATCCCGTTGTGCAATTTTTTTCTGCATCCAGACAGCGAGTGTCACCGCAGGATTATAGTGCCCACCTGAGATGTAGCCCCCCATATACACCATCACCATGAGTATAAATCCGATCGCCAGGGGATTCGCACTGAGACCTATTGTGAGGACGAGAAAAAATGTTCCGATTGCTTCTATTGCGTATTTGTTCACAACTGTATTGTGCTAAGTTCTGCCCCAGGTGTCAAGACCTTTCTACACTTATAATTTCTGCATCTGCCACATCTTTGCAAAAGCACCTTTTTTCGCGAGCAGCTCCTTAAATGTCCCCATCTCTTTAACTTTGCCATGATCGAGAACGACAATTTTATCCATCTGCTGAATTGTGGAGAGACGGTGTGCGATAACGATTGTCGTAAACTTACCCTTCACCTCTGCAATCGCTTCCTGAATCTGCTTCTCCGAATGTCCGTCCAGATGTGATGTCGCTTCATCAAGAAGCAGGATATCAGGATCTCTATAAATCGCGCGTGCGATGCCGACCCGCTGGCGCTGACCGCCTGATAACTTGACGCCTTTTTCTCCGACAAGTGTATCGAGTTTGTTCGTCAGCTTGTCAACGACATCTGTCAGATGAGCCATCTGTATCGCGTCTTCAAGAGGTATCGCTGTCGATTTTCTGAGATTTGCGATCTCAATATTTTCACGAAGCGACATATTGAAAAGCTCTGTATCCTGCAGGACTGTTGAGACATGTGAGATATACGACTGCCGCTCTATGTGCTTTAGAGGCGTATCATCAAGTAAGATATCCCCCTCGTAATCTTCATACAGATCAAGAAGCAATTTAAAAAGTGTCGATTTTCCGGCACCCGACAAACCGACAATTCCCACACTCTCCCCTCTCTTTATACTAAATGACACATCGGTCAGTGCGTTCCCTTTTTTGTATGCAAAGTGGATATTTTTGATATGAAGATTTTTCCACGATTCGGGATACGTGAGCTGCTTGGATTTTTTCCCCGGATCCTCTATGCCGACTGGCACACTTAAAAGAGCGACAGCGCGGGAAAGCCAGATCTTATTTATCACCATCTGCTGCGTCACATCCACCAGCTCATTTGTCGACTGTCCGACTCTATGAAACAGTCCGACGAAGAGGAGGAACAGTGAGACAGTGTAATTTCCAAGATATATACTCCAGATGATATAGCTGATCACACCCAGCTCAAAAAGGAAAAAGTACGTATTGAGCGCGCCTGACTGGATACGGTAATAAAAAATACGCTTTCTGATTTCCTCAATCAGTACCCGGATATGATCTCCTACTATCCTGAGTATCCCGCTGTGAAATCCGAGCGCTTTTATCGTCAGTATATTATTGAGTGACTCAAATGTCAGTCCGCTCAACTCCTTCATCCGGCGGCTGACCACCTGCTCCTGCGTACTGGCTTTTTTCAGCAGATATCTCCCGAGAAAAAAGTAGGTGATGATAAAAAAGAGAATGCTGATACTCAGGATTTTGTCGAGTGCAAAAAAGACGATCACCACACCGATGGTATTGACGACAACCTCTATAAAGACATCAAATATTCTTCTGATCGATTCGTTCATCCCGTCATATCCCCTGTCGATCCGTTTCATTTTGTTGCCGCTCCCTTCAAGCTCATGCCAGGAGAGATCGAGCATAAAAATATGCTTGAGGCATTTTTTGTAAAAACTTAATCCCGCTGATTCTGCAACCTGAAATCCAAGATATTTTGAAAAATCGTGTGCGAATCCGACGTAGATCGCTGTGAGAAACCAGATGATGAGGTACACGATGATGGCCTGATACGATGACGGCTCCTGTACAGTTGCAAGAAGAGGAACGATCATGCTGACTGCGAATGCACGATAGAGACGACCGATATCACTGGTAAAACGGAAAAAGACTCCTACAAAAAATTTCTTTTTAAAAGGAGCGATATTCTTCGCTATGTCGCGAATGAATTGAGAATTGGAGTAAGGAATGGATTCAGTCACACTCCCATTGTAGCCTCATGGCTACAAGAAGACAATAAATGTTCTCATTGTGTACCTTACCTAACTTAACAGAACTAAGTGTAATTTAGTTTTTATCTCAAAAGCACCAACCGCCACCAGAAAAATCTTACTATAAAACTATATCTCACTGATAACAAATATGGAATATAGACACCACATCCTATGGCGTTTCTATAACTGATTCAGCTATTTTCGCACAATATCCAAATACGGTATCGAATGTAATATATCCTTCCCACATCTTTTTTTGTTCTTCGCTAAATACAATTGGCTTTTCAAAGTAACGAGGTAGTCCACCAAGGGAACGAAGCGAATTTTTACCTTCATATATGTCGACTAGTCCAGGAATAAGATAGTTTATATTATCATCAATTATTGAACATAAAAAATTTTCAACGCTTTCATCTAAGTAATAGTACTTAAATCTTTCCTTCATAGAAATATAGACTGCAAAGGAAATTTTCTCCTTCATTTCTCTATTTATAATGCTAACATTTATCTCGGTTTTTCTTAATTCACTGAATATTTCATCAAAACTATAAATATTAGGCTTTGATGACTTATTAAAAATTTTCTCTTCGGCTAACCTTATCGAATAACCACTCCTTAACGAAGAGTTTATTATTGGTACTGCCTCAACTGCAACAGAAGAATATAAACTTTTGATATAACCTTCAAAAATTTCTTTCGTATTAATTGAGAAAATTTTGTCTTCTTTGTACATATCTTCACCTTTATTAAAGAAGTAATTATAAACATCGATTAAGTCTTCTTTATTAAAGTTATTTTCATTGATGAGCTTTTCATCTAATAATAATTG
>JBDKFM010000014.1:0-23051 GCA_039798685.1 Candidatus Parcubacteria bacterium
TTTTTTTAATTTTTGGTCTAAGAAAGGAGAGGTGGGAAATCTTTCTAATTCTCTGCTCCGGTTTTGAGGGAAATCGATATACCAACTCCCCTTTTATCTTTTTTTTATAGAGTCTGTCGATCAATCCGTCAGGTATGAGCGGAGGATAGTTAACAAGTACTTTATCAAGATCAAAACCGATATTCATACTATCTGTTAGAGTCGTGAGATGAGGTTAAGCAGTTTAAAATTCCATCCGACCCTATGGGTTTTTCCCACCTTGTTTATAACATCTTTTCGATGTAATTTATACCATTCATAGCTTTCTGTTAACAGTTCCTGGTTTGATTTCTGCGCTCTCCATCCAAGTATTTTCTCAGCTTTTTCAGTAGAGACATATGATGGAACCGGCATTGTTTTATAGTGCCATGCGGAAAGAGGTGAGAGATTGAGCCACTCAAGAAGCATGAGTGCGAGTTGTGCGGGGAGAGTAGGAATGGAGGTGATCTTTGAGGAAGAGTGTTGTTTTCTGATGACGTATCCAAGATCCTCTCTCCATGTTCCGTAACGTTTTGCACCTATATTGAAGACCTCACCTGATGCTTTTGCGGTAAGCGCTTTGAGCACACCTTTTGCTACATCAGAGACAGCAAGTAATTGATATTTATTGTTCCCCTTTCCCAGGATAAAGACTCTTCTTCCCGTATATATCGCTTCAAACCAAAGTTCAAAAACCCCTAATCGTTCCGGTCCGAGAAATGATTTTGGTCTTAAGATATTTACTTCGAGTCCTTTTTTCTGAAACTCGAGGCAGAGTTTTTCACCCTCTATTTTCGATGCACCATAGTATCCGATCGGATCAATCGGTGCTGTCTCAGTTTCTGGAAGATGCTTCGGGACACCATAGACAGCCGTTGATGAAATAAAAACAAGTCGTTTCACTTTGTTTTCAAGAGCAGCTTCAAGGACGTTTCTCGTTCCATCAATATTCGTGCTATAGATTGCTTCCCGCGTTCTTTGTATTGGCAGTGCAGCCGCAGCATGGACGACGTAAGTCTGTCTATGAAGTGCTTTCGTCAGTTTGTTTTTGTCCCTGATATCCGCCTTAATGACAGTGACTTTATTGATAAGATCTTTTGCATCCAGAGGGGCAATGTCGAGAAGTGTGACTGAAAAATTTTCTTTTAAAAACATTCTGGCGAGATGTACTCCCAGAAATCCGACACCTCCGGTTATAAGCACTGATTTTTTCACCATGCTGACTATTGTACTATTACGCCTATTTTAAACGCAACTCTCTGGTCAGGGTAGAAAATTGTTTTTATAGTTTTAAATTTTTCTCTGTATTCAGATTGATTTAGATATGCAGGGCTTAGTGAGAAGAGTTGTTTTCTGTCGGATTGATATACTGATGCCTCTCTGAGGAAATCTCCCGTCTGACATTTTCCTGAACATGTATTTTCAGGATCATAAAAACGGAGAAAGATATGTGAACCGTTGAATTCTCCGCTCATATATACGTCATCATATTCATTATGATGTTCCCTGAAGAAATGCATTATTTCTCTCGGTCCATATTGCCATCCCCAAAAATCCGAGGCATACATATTATAGTTTTGAAAGTACGTTTTGAGATAGAAAATACAGCTACTGAGTAGGAGTGCGAAAAAGAAGACTGAAGTAATTTTTCCGAGAAATCCTGCTTTTCGTGAAGAAAAATTCACAAGGTGCCATGTGCCGAGTCCACTGAGAATTGTAAACGGAACAACTCCTATAACTGAACGTGTTGCCTGAGCTGAGGTGTCTGTTGTGAACATGCTACCGAGCGGATAGAGTAGAAGCCATGTTAGCAGTAGACTTAGAGTGCGACGATCTTTTGTAAGGAGAAAATAGATGCCTGCAAGGATTAACGGTAGCTGAATAAGGTAGAGTTCTCCAAACCCTCTGACTGAATGTCTTGTTATCGCCTGTCCTTTCATACCGCTATCGCCAGTAAGAAAGAGGAATTCTGGAGAAAAATGACTCAGGTAATTATATGCAATATGCGCGATCGGATTTTCATTTGGTGCATGGTTACTAAAGATGCTCACTTGCTGCCATCTGCTTAAAAGTGTCTGATTGCTCAGACTCATGAGGATAGGTAGGCTTGCGATGAGCAGTAATGCGCCTGTAATGAGTAGCGTATTGATATGTTTTTTTAGGAAGAGAGTTTTGTGAAAAATAATAAGGAGTGAGAGAGAGAAGAGCGGGATAAACAATCTCGCGGGAAAATAACTGTAGAACGAAAGGGAAAAGAAGAAAGTGCTGAGAAGTAAGTTTCTCCGAACGTGATCGTGTATTCTCAGAAAAAAATATGTGCCCATCATTGTAAAAAAAAGAAATGCGGTAATGCCTTCGAGCATAACCCTGCTAAGGTGTATGTCCCAAGGTGAGATAGTGAGAAAAAACGCTGAGAGTAGTGCTATCACATTGCGAGCACTATGTTTTTTAAAAAGCGCATGTGTTAATAAATAGATACTAAAAATTCCCGCCGTACCGTAAAGTGCTGAGACAAGTCTCACCGACCATTCATGAAGACCGAGAAGGAGCACAAACGGCACTGTTGAATAGATCGCAATCGGATTTTTATATTCACCGAACGCTTCAAAGAAAAATGGAAATTGTGTCCCATGTTCGTCTTTTCCGGTATGTGCGATTGTATATGCGTTGTATCCTATAGACGCTTCGTCAGCAAAAAATCCTTCAGGGAGATGTTGCAAATCAACTGTCCGGATGAGAAGACCTACGATGAGTAGAAAAAGCAGAACATATTTGTTAGATTGTATCTTGAGACTGTTGACTAAGCGTCGATGTAGATGCTTCATATCACTGTTTTTTAAAGATAAGAATTATTGGGTGATCGTAGACGGTGAATGACTCATCAGCTCCCTGGTCATTTATCCTTAAGCCGAGAATAGGGACTGTCGGGTATGATGAGAATTCTGCAATTTTTTTAAATCCAAGTAGTCCGTTAAAAAGCGATTGATAATAGAGCGTGGTTCTGACATAACATCGTCCTTGAGGAAGTTTGTCGCACTCGGTAAGTTTTTGTAGAGGAACATACAATCTATTTGATGCAAGAATAATATAATCAGTATGTGAAATCGTTTCATGTATCCCTGCCCATTTTACATCGGTGTCTGGTTCATAAAGCGGAAGCGTCAGTACTGTATATTTTTCAATTCCTGAAAGAGGGAGGCCATCATCCCAGTGTTCGAGTGCGATAGTTTTTCCTTCAGGAATATTTGCATGAATCCATTCGGTTGCAATAATTCTTGTATGTGTCGACTTATACACATGAAGAAAGCTAAGTGGCCAGACTAATAAAAATATAGCAAGCAGTATGTAGCAAGAGATGAAGAATTTATTTTTTAGTGGATAGTAGGTGAAAAGTTTTTGTAGTGTCAGTGCACCGAAAAGGCAGAAGAGAGGGTAGAGAGGTAGCATGTATCTCATGAAACCAACAGCAAATCCTCCGACAATCCCAAAATAAAAAAGTAGAAACGTGAGAATGATTATATGCTTTGCAAGTATTTTTTTTCCGGAGGTTACACTCGCGTGAAGGAAAATGAAGAGTCCTATCATGGAGAGCGTTCCCAGTACCGGTCCTAATCCGAAAAGATAGATATTTTTTAGTTCGTAGAGATATGGTGTTTTGAGAGCGTACTGAAACGTGTAGGGAAATGTAAACGCATCTTTTGTCATCCGTGATTGCTCGTTGGTTTGCTGGATGAATTTATCCGCATCGATAAATGTGTAGGGTGAGAGTAGTGCATAAGTAAAAACAGTAAATACAATGATGAGTGATCCATCTATACATAATTTTTTGACAAAAGCGGGGATGTGCGGTCTCCAGAGTGAGGTGCGATGTGGGGATCTGAGAAAGAGCAGAAGAAAATCGATTGAGAGAGTAATTCCGATTGCAGAAAATGCAACGAGGGAGCTTATTTTCGTCGCGAGAGAAAATCCGAAGACGATTCCAATAAGGAGTGATTTCTTCACGGTTGGCTTTTCGTAGAAGAGGACGAGAAGGAAGAGAAGTAGTGTAATAAAAAATGTGAGTGGGGTGTCGACGGCATAGAAGTGTGAAAGTTGGATAGGAAGTACACTTATGGTATAGAGAAAAGAGGCGATGAGGCCGGTGATTTTGTTGTGAATATTTCTTCCAAGATGGTAAAGAACAACAATCGTTCCGAGATCGAACAAGGTTGAGAGCAGACGACCAACTAGTTGTATGCCGTCATATCCTGCATACGTTTTTTGTAGGAGACCTACAAGATCTCCTGCCAGACGCAGGAGGTAGAAGGGAAAGCTCCCATAGGCAAAAAAATGTGTATTCCAGCTACTTGTCGACTGAAGAAATTCCTGAAGGGTCTGTGGGAATGAAAGCCCGAGAACGCTGAGAACAATTGCTCTTTCATCCGGGTGGAGATGAGATCCCTGATCCCAGTTAATTCCGAATACTCGCAGAACAAGAGCGAAAATGAGTGTGAGATAGAGAAGTAGATGGAATATTTTATTGCTCATTCTTTTGTATCTGATAAATCTGAACAGGTGGACGGTCAAAACTATTTGCAGTTCCTTCGAATCGAGTTGACTGGTTTCCGATGAAGGTAATCTGACAGAAAATCGTGCAGGGGGTCTCGTAAATTTTTTGGAATTGTGTTGGTTTATCAGTGAGGCTTCTGTAAAAAAGGTGACCATTCGGAAATTGTTGCGGATTTCCGTTTCTGGTTGCAATCAGCCGTTGGCTTGGTAGAATCAGGTACGATGCATGCGCTAATTGTTCAGAGAGTAATGTGTGTGCAAGTGCTGAAGAGGGAGCATCGAGGTCATAAAAGTTGAAAAGAGAAATCTTCTCAAAGTGTTCGTTGAACGCAACAATCCCCATGTCGTAAGTCTCAGAAAGAATAGGCGCAGTTTTTGGAATATATTTTTTTGCGGTAAGAGCAGCCTGAATTCTGGTATCCGGTTCGACAAATGCTGTAATAAAGTATGAGATGCCGAATATGCACGTAGTTATTATTGTTACTTTTAAAAGACTGTTAGAAAACCGTTTGGTTGCTTTTTCTGTGTGGATCCAAGAGAGAAAAATTGATCCAGATAATATGAAGAATGGAATTGTCGGTACCATATAACGTGTCCATTTCACAAAGAAGAACGATTGGGGAAAAAAGAGAATGCTGAGTATCAGCACGAAGAGAAGTAGTTGCGGAGTTTTTTTTCTTATTGTGATGATACAGCAGAGAAAGAATCCTAGTATTCCAAGTATGGTCAGTAGCGGGTTAAGTAAAAACGGAAGTACTTTTGAGATTTGAAAAAGTACAGGATACGTATTGTAAAATTCTCCCGTATAAAAAACGGGTATTGTTCCAAGTGCTACCCCTGATTCATAATCCATCGATCCGCGGAAGTCACGAGAGGCGAGAAATGCAAATGGGTTTGTAAGCATATAGATGAGTCCTGCGAGAACAACAATAAAAAGCGAACTTAAAAATAATCTGATGAGTCTGGCTTGTATATTTGTACCTGTGCGACTTGTAAGCGTGCTGATGCTGATTGCGATTAAGGGCAGGGGGAGTAAGAGTGCATTTGTCGCTTTAATAGAGAGTAATATTCCCGTTGTCGCTGCAAGAAGGAAGAGAATTATTTTTTTATTTTTCTGAAGTAGCTTGAGGCAAAAAAAGAAAAGGATAACTGAGAAAAAAGTTGTCCACAACTCAAATGTCGCAAAATGTGAATATTGAATAATGCCAGTAGCAAAAGTAGTAAATATTGCTGCGAGTAGTCCTACTTTTGTAGAGTGCAGAAGTTTTCCGACAAAAAATATGAGCAGTATTAAGAGTGTTGAAAAAAGGGCAGAATAAAATCTTCCGATGATAATCGCATCAGCAAACTGCACACTGCATCCTGAGAGGAATTGTTGACAGGTTGAGAAAAAAGAGAGAAGAATTCCTGTTAAAAAAATTGTATAAATAGGGAGTGATCCATAGGCAAAAAAATGTGGGTTCATATTTTCTGGGAATCTGAGTTGTGAGACTGATGATGCAATGTTTCGTTCATCCGGGTGAAAATAATACGGTGCTCCCCAGTTAAGGTTATAAAAATGAAATGTACTCCCTAATATGATAAGAAGGAGAAGCAGGCAACTTGTGTTGTTATGATAAAAAATATTTATTAGGATGTATGCTCGCTTCATTGGGGATTTATGATTTCTTGAAAAAAACAGGGAGGAGTTGCGTGCAGGGAAAATGGGCAGTCGTTCATTTTAAGCACCTTTCTGGAGAAGTGAGGCTACTTTTTCTCCCAACTCTACAGCATAATTTGTGCCTCGATCCCAGGGATAGACTTGCTCAATATTTGCCAGGAAGACATTTTGTAGTGGGGTTTTCATAGGTGGAATCATGCGGGAATAGTTCACAGGGATAATTGGTTGGGCAAATGGAGCCTTGAATGCTTTCATACTGATGATTGTTTTTTTGTACTCTTTATTAAGTGAGCTTAAGAACGGATCATAGGCTGCTAGGATTTCATCTTCTGACATTGTGAAGTATTTATGTTCTCTGGGAAGATAGTTGCCAAGGTAGAGGAGATGTTCGTTGTTATAGTGCTTTTTGTCCATAAAATTTGTATGCTCAACAATGGCCATGACCGGAGATTTTTTATCGCATACACTGAGCCAATATGTAGAATCCTTGAAGAAGGGTTTTTTCAGTCGAAGTACGAGATTAATAGCGCCCAGACTTTTTAATTTACCAAGAGAGGTTTTGTAAGTTGCCGGGAGTTGAGGGGCAACTTTTACAAAGAGAGGCGTAGGTGTTGTGACGATTGTTTTTTCAAAAATATATTTCTGCTTTTTGTTGTGAATTAGGGCATCGATTTCAATGTGTGATTCAAGACTTTTCAATTGTTGTATTTCGGAATTAAAAAATATTTTTCCACCGTGTTCTGTAAATTTTTTGGTGAGTTTTTCAGCAAATGCCAAAAATCCGGTTTCAGGATATGCGAGAGATGGAGTCCGTTTATAGATTCTTGCCCAGAACCAGGCAAGTGATACATCATTTGCAAAGCTCCCGAATTTATTAATCATCATTGGTTCCCATATCATTTTGTAGGGTTTCTCTCCCATAAGTTTTGGGAGGAGTGTGGCGGCATTATAACGTTCAAGTGGTTTCCAGAATGGATCAAATTTGAGTGCTCCTATGATAGCGCTCATTCTTACTCTTTCAGCAAGGTTTAGCTTTGGGAATCTGAGGACTGAAACCGGTGAATCAAGTTGATATATCGCACCTTCGACATATACGGATGTCCGCGGTCTTTTGATGAGGACTTCAGCGCCGATCTCCCGGGCAAGTGAGAGGATATGATCATCGTTTGTAAACCAGTGATGATAGTGCTTTTCAAGTGTCCAGTCCCATCCAGGTTCCTTGTATCCAATTGCGAGTCCACCTGGTGCACTGTCTTTTTCAAAAATAGAGACATCATGTCCGTTTTTTGCTAAAAAATAACCTGCCGTTAACCCGGTAAATCCCGCGCCGATTATGCCGATTTTCATATGCGTATTCCTTTTGTAAAGATAAGCAGTATAGCACCAAATGCCATCATCATAAAAGCCAGGAGTCCGACAGTATTGAGTGACGTGTTTCCGGTTGGCTGAATTGAGGGGCGCGGTGTGACTGTTGGTGAAGGAATAGTTGTCGGAATTGCGATGAACTCTGTAGGAGAAGGCGTTTCTTCAGGGGATATGTGTACTATGGGGGTTGGTGTACTGCTGGGTGTTTCCCTCGTTGGTGTCGGCGTTTGTGTCGGGGACTGAGAAGAAATCGGTGATACGGATGGTTCAGTAAATTGGCTTCCCTCAGCAAGAACAATAAAGTTTCGTGTCACTTCTCTGAGAATTCCTTTCCCGTCACGTGCTTTTATTGTAATGGTATGTTCTCCCGGCTCAAGAGGTGAGCTGGGTCTGTAGGTCCAGTTTCCTTTAGAGTCAGTTTGCACAGTTACTTGCTGTTCCTCAGAGCGGAGAGTAATCTCAACACTTTCTGAGGGGGCGGCTGATCCGGAGAACTTTGGCTGGAGATCTGGGAAGGACTCATCCTTTTCAGGAGAAGCGATTGTCACCGTTGCGCTCTCGACTGGGTTGACCTGGAGAACAGGAAAAGTGAATGATCCCGCATCTGATGCAGCCTGGGGTAGGATAATTTCTCTTCCAAGTGTAAAGTCATAGTTTTGAGAAAGTGTGATAGTCGGTACTGATGGATCCTGGAGGAGAAATGATGCTCGTGTTGTTGCTGAATTGTTGAGTGCGATGAGATCCATTTTTGTATCAGGGGTCAGTGCTGCAAATGCGGAAAGGTCTTTGGTTCTGACTTTTGAAAGCTTGAGCAGGTAGTTTCCGTTTGTATCACTAAGCACTGAGTACATCTGTGCGTTTTGCGATGTCACAGCGACCAGGACTGTCCCTGGTTTGCTTCCCTCAGAAGAGAGGACAGTTCCTGTAATAGTGAATGTCCCCTCCTGATCTCCGTCGAGTTTTTTCCCCGTCTTGATTGTAAACGGCTTTCCGTCATCAAGGAACACACTCCCCCCCGAAAGAATAGAGAAGATGTACCCTGTGTCGGGTGTGAGTCCTGAAACTGTAATTGAGTGCACGGTATATTGTCCGGGAGTTTTGGATTTTTTATCCCTGTCATCAAGTGCAGTTTGAGAGGATTGGGTCGTGCCGTATGATACTGTTCCCAGGACATTTTTTGCAGTGGTGTATGTGACCGTGAATGAACTGTCAGTGACGTTGGTTACCCGTATATTTTGGGGTTTTTCATCTGGCGATGCCTGAGATGTCAACTGAAGTGACGAGTTAGTGAGATATGATGCGACGCCTATTCCACCGAGCAGTAAGATCATTGCAAGAAGGGTAGGAATTCTTCTATTAAAGAGTGAGTTATTCATGGCGCTTGTGTTATCGATAATGTAGCAACCTCGTCCTCAGAGAGCGTTATCGGAGTCTCCTCAATAGTGATTTCAGTTGTCGGTGTCGGTGACAGTTCAGGCGTCGGCGCCAGAGAAGAAGAGGTGGAAGGAACGATCGCGCTTCGTTTTTTGAGTTTTTCTATTGTGGCCATATCAAAATTTGGCGCGATCGGGAGTGTTTGAATTTTGAGGAGAGAATCGATTGTTGAGGTTGCATATGCATGATACACATTAGAAGAAATCCAGATAACCGTAAGAAAGAAGGATGAAATTGCGATGAGTAATAGTTCTTTTCCTTTCATATTATTTTTTAAAATACGTTGCTCCTTCTATGGCAACCGTCATCATCGCACCACCTGTCGTTTGCTTGGTGATGCTTATCGCGTTAAGTACTACAATTCGTTCAAATGAAGTCAGTCCTGTCAGAAATGTATTTATTTCACTGAATGTTCCTTGCACCTGCATACTGAATGTAAACATTCCTTTCTCAATTGGCGTTGCTGAGTTGAGCGTGAGTCCACCATAGCTGACTCCAAGAAGTGTGACTCCGGATTGCGAGAGTAGGGTTTGAATCTGTCCCATGAATCGTGTTGCAGCAGCGGTTTGAGGGAGCGCCTGCTCGATGAGTATGAGGTCAGGTGTGATTTGGGTGTATTGTACTTGTAACGTTGAAAGATTTTTTATTTTTGTTGAGAGTTCTTTTTCGACAAGTCGTGCATCATCAAGGCTTCGTTGTAGCTCGGCAATGGTCGTAAGCGTCGGATTGATAGCAAATATGCCAAAAAATGTCATTGTCGCAAACGTAAAGATGAGCATGCCGTACTGTTTGTTTCGCTCCTTTTTCAGTACAGGAAAAAGACGCATATACTCCAGATATGTTTTTTTGGTTGCGTGTGTGAGATTCGCTCTGTTGATTTTCATAGTCTTTGGTTATTGTGTTCCGGTTGTCGGAGTCAAAGTTCCCTGTTGAGGCGTCATGCTTGTTGCCGCTGGTGACGGCTGAGTAAGATCTGCAACGATTCCAACTGAAGTCACGCCGGTTGCCGTGTTGGTGCCTATCTCTCCTATTGTGACTCTGGATACCCCTGGAATATTTCTCAGTTCCTGTGCAAAGATAGAGACAGTTTTTGCTGAGGGCACGATACCATCCATTGAAACTGCTTTGTCTGTGATTGCGAGGGTTTTGAAGGAAATTTTTCCCTGTGCAGGTTTTAGGATCTCAGTGAGTAGTGTGATTTTTGAGCTGGATTGTTCATCAAGTATTCTCGCTTCAGCAAGTCTCCCCTGAAGGTTTCGGAATTTAAATTCATTTGGTTGTGAGAGTTTTACGATAGCCTGCTCCTGCTTTATTTTGTCTTTGAGATCAATAATTTGCCTGTCAAGGACAAATCTATAGGCAAACGCAGAGAGCGCGACGCTCTCAGTGATGATGACGATTGCTCTTCCAACAGTAAATGCCCAATCAAGAAATTTGTCGACAGCGCTTTTTTCCTGATGTCTTAGGAGATTGATGTACTGTATTTTTTTGGCCATGGCAGTTTTCTACAACAGAACAAAGCCCTCTATAAAAAGGACCTACAATCAGTATAGTACTTGAAGGGTGTTTGTCAAAGAGAATACGGCTGGCGTGTTGTGGAAAAGTGTGCTATACTTTTTTCACTCCGAAGAAGGAGTTTTTTAATACCTATGGCAACAGACGCAAAATCACGACAAGTTCCTCTCGATAAGATCCGAAACATTGGAATTATTGCTCATATCGATGCAGGTAAAACTACCACAACTGAGCGCATTCTCTTCTATACCGGCAGAACGTATAAAATCGGTGATATCGATGATGGTGATACGCAGATGGACTGGATGGATCAGGAGAGAGAGCGTGGTATCACAATAGTTTCAGCCGCAACGACAACATTCTGGAAGGAATACCGAATCAATATCATCGATACTCCGGGACACGTCGATTTTACGGCTGAGGTAGAGCGTTCGCTCCGCGTACTGGATGGAGGTATTACAGTTCTTGACGCTGAAGAGGGCGTGCAGTCTCAGTCAGAGACAGTGTGGCGACAGGCAGACAAGTATAAAGTTCCGCGTATTTGTTTTGTGAATAAGATGGATAAGCTCGGTGCAGATTTTTTGGCGACCGTGCAAAGCATAGAAGTCAGACTTGGTGCAAATCCTGCAATTATGGTGTTGCCTATTGGTGCAGAGAATACATATAAGGGAAATGTTGATCTTCTCACGAGGCAATCAATTATCTGGGGATCAGAGGAGTTAGGTGCAAAATTTGATGTACTTGATGAGGTTCCTGAGGATATGAAAGCGCAGGTTGAGGAGTATCGCGCAAAATTAGTTGAAAAAATTTGCGAGACAGATGATGAACTTCTCGGTAAATATCTCGGCGGAGAAGAACCAAGTGTTGAAGAGTTAAAAGCTGCGCTTCGACGTGCTGTTATCGGATATAAACTCGTTCCGATTTATGCCGGAACTTCTCTTCGCAACAAGGGTGTGCAGCCTTTGCTTGATGCGGTACTTGATTATCTGCCTTCCCCAGTCGATCTGAAAGAAGTCAAAGGTATCAATCCAAAAACAAATGAGGAAGAATTCAGGCAGCTTGTTCCTGATGAATCACTTTGCGGATTGGCGTTTAAGATTCAGAATGATCCTCACGTTGGGAAACTTACCTATTACAGAGTTTATTCAGGTGTTATCCAGTCAGGCTCGTATATATATAATAGTACAAAAAATATCCGCGAGCGTGTCGGTAGGCTTCTTCTGATGCACGCAAATCAGAGGGAAGAAATTAAAGAAGCATATGCCGGAGAAATTGTCGGTATCGTAGGTTTGAAGGATACTGTGACGGGAGATACCCTTTGTGATGAGGCAAAGCCGATCATACTTGAGAAGATTTCATTTCCGGAACCGGTTATCTCACTTGCTATTGAGCCTCAGACGAAATCTGATCAGGAAAAGCTCGGATTTGCTTTGAAGCGACTTATGGATGAGGATCCGACATTCCGTGTGAAAACAAATCATGAGACTGCGCAAACAATCATCTCGGGAATCGGTGAGTTGCAGCTTGAGATCATGGTTGATCGTATGAAGCGTGAATTTGGTGTTCTCGCAAATGTCGGAGCGCCACAGGTGGCATATAAGGAGACATTTACTCAGCCTGTTGAAGCTGAAGGAAAATATATAAGGCAGTCTGGGGGACGCGGGCAGTATGGTCATTGCATGCTTCGTATTGCACCAAAACCAAGAGGTGAGGGAAACAGCTTTGTCGATGCAATTAAAGGTGGAGCAATTCCTGCTGAATTTATCAGGGCAGTTGAAAAAGGCGTATTTGAGACTCTTGAGAATGGAATTTTACTGGGGTATCCTGTCATTGATACTGAGGTTACCTGCTATGACGGTTCATTTCATGAGGTCGACTCGAGCAGGCGGCAGCAAAAAAAGTTGATATGTCACTTCTTGAGCCTATCATGAAGGTTGAGGTGACAACGCCGTCAGAGTTTATGGGAGATATTATAGGTGATCTTTCAGCAAAACGAGGTCAGATCGTCGGAACTGAAGAGAGAGCCCGTGCGACAATCATAAATGCGATTGTTCCTTTGGCTGAGATGTCAGGATATGTGACTTCTGTTCGCAGCATGTCCAAAGGACGTGCAACTCCCTATATGGAGCCGAGTCATTATGACATTGTTCCGCGCAACATTGTCGAAGCGATGCTTGCGAAGTCCACCTTTACCGGACGTATTTCTGCACAGTCATAAGCAATAATTTCCTCTTGCTATTACACGCATAATCATTCTATGATGAGTTTGAGCCCTTTTTTGTGAGGGGGTTTTTGCTGTAAAGATGCGTGTACCAATATCTCGACGTTTACTTTTGCTTATAGTCCTAATAATCCTTGTGCTTGCTGTACCATTGACACTGTACTTGGTAAGTCAACAGCAGGATATCAGGCAGAAAGCTGCAGGAAATGCAGATCTTGTTGTCTCAAGTTTGCAATTGACTGATGCAGGAGGAAATGTCAGAACGGTGTTCGGAATTAACGAAGATATTTATGTACGGATTACATTGAAAAATAAAGGCACCGAGAAGGGTATCTCAACAGATGCGCACACCTATACGCAGTTTTATTCAGATGAAGATAATGCGGTTGCCCCCGGGACACCGTCTGATGTTCAGATCTCATTGAGAAACGGTGAGTTTTCTGCAGGTTTTGAGAAGACATATGAATCCCGATGGAATGGATTGAATGATTCCTTTTATCAGGACAAGATTTATTTTAATAAATCGACAGGGGGAACATATACTGCGAGGGCATATATAAATCACGATGGCAAAGTACAAGAATCGGATATACAAAATAATCAGCTTTCGTTGAGTTATACCGTTACCGGTCAATATATTTCAAAAGGCATTTATCTTGATGGTGACGTTTCATCGAACCCTCCTGCAGGATTTCCACCGAGTGGGGGTTGCGGTGAGCAGGGAACAAATAATGGGGTCACAGCATGTTATGGACTGGGTCCAGTAAACGGTAAAGGCGTCGTGAAGCTCACAAATACGACTTCTTCTCCAAAGGCAGTGGCTGTCGCGCTCTATAAGGCATACTATGATTTCCCCAATCCTTACCCGACATGTTCGCAGACTTCATGTCCTGAGCAGTATATTTGGGCGTGGACGCAAACGATCTATTCGGCGCAGAAATTCACACTTGATGCGGGAGCTACCAGATACGTGAGCTTACCTGCGCCTTCTTGTAATTGGCAGATTGATGCAACAATTGGTCCTATAATTCTTTCTTTTCACCCGGGACAGACATATGGTGGTACAGGGGTGTTGATTGGCGGAGGATGGCTTGAGCAGTATAATGGTATACAGGCATGTACGCCGGTAATTCCGTCACCGACGCCAACATCAACTCTCACACCGACACTTCCTCCTGATGTGCCGACACCGACTTTGACTTTGACACCGACACCGACAGATATCCCCCCGTCTGAGACACCGACACCAACCGTGCCATTTTGTCCGGTTCCCGTACAGGTGCAAAACGTGAGGATTGAGTGTCCGTTCTGTAGTCAATAAGATATGAATTTACGAATACGACGACCATCAGGAAGATCCTTGATAGTATTTTTACTTGGATTGCTTCTTATCATCGGGACGATTCTTACGCTCCGTGAGGTGCAGAGACAGCAGGAGATTCGTCAACGAGCAGCATCGGCTCCGACTGTTTGCTCTGTGAATCAGCCGACGGATACGATGATTTTGTTTGATAAGTCACCGACAATGCAGGGTCCGACAAGTCCTACTGATAGTACTCCTCGTTTTACAAGAGCGAAAGAAGCCGCGATTTCATTTGTTAATCTGATAGGAGCACAGGATACGACGCAGAATCAACAGCTGGGACTCGTGTCTTTTGCGGGTGAAGCGGCAACAACGCTCGATAGTCAACTTACAACAGATCTAGCGTTGGTAAAAACAGCAATAAACAATATAACGCTTCAGTTTGAGACGTGTATTGAGTGTGCAGCGAAGCTCGCGAATGAGGAATTTGTCGCGCGGGGAAGGCCAAATGTGAAACATGCTGCGATTCTTCTCTCAGATGGAAAACCGACGCGTTATATAGGAATTCACCCTCAACCTTATTCTGATGCAGACTATAAAGAGGCTGAAGTACGAGCGCTTGCTGAGATTAAGAAGGGATATGAGCAGTCTGGTGTGACCTACTTTGTGATCGGATTTGGTACAGATGTCAATACGATATTCCTGAAGGATATCGCTGTTCAAACAGGAGGAAGGTATTTCTTTGCCCCGACGGCGGCAGATTTGCAGGGAATTTTTCAGGAGATCTCAACTATTATCGGTAAAGGCGCGATCAGTGGAAAAGTTATAAATGATCTTAGCGGAAATGGAGTACTCGAAGCTGGGGAGCCTGGTCTGCAAGGATGGACAGTAAATCTTTATGGTCCGTATGATGCACAGGCAACTGCGCCATCGGGTCCGAGTGGGGATCCGACAATCCAATCGGTGCAAACAGATGCAGAAGGAAAATATTCATTTAGTGGAGTTTGCGACGGATATTATGCAGTGAGAGAAGCAGTGAAAAGCGGGTGGACACAAACACTTCCTCAGTCAAACGCGAGTCGCATTGTGGCAGTCACGAATGGTGTCGCGCAGGTTGATCAGGATTTTGGTAATTCACAGCAGATTCTTGGTTGTCCTGTCAGTAAGGCTGTATGTCAGTGGGATGCTGTCGCAGGTGCAACATCATATCAGGTCATTGTGAACGAACTATTTCCCGGTACGACAAAGACACCAGTACAGCTTTTTGATGCTTCTGTGCAGGGAGCGCTGTTCTATACATTTGATGCAAAGCCGGGCAGTACATATCAGTGTCGTGTAAGTGCGGTAAATTCGTGCGGGAACGGACCGCAGGGGATTGCGAGTGACTCATGCCCAGTGCCTCCGACTCCGACGAATACGCCAAGCGTGACTCCGACCGGGACATTGTCTCCGACTGTGAGTCCAACGGTCACCAATACTCCTACACCGACTGTAACGAGTACCCCATCATTGACGCCGACTGGTACTCTGTCACCAACATTGACACCAACGAGGACGCCGACACCGACTGTTACAAATACACCAACCCCAACAGTAACGAATACTCCTACACCAACGAGGACGCCGACACCGACGAGGACCCCAACGCCACTTCCGACTAGTACTCCCCGTCCGCCAAGCACGCCGGGTCCGACGGAGCCCGCTTCGCCGACGAATACACCACAGCCATCAACTGTTATCGTGATCGCGCCGACGAATACACCATTCCCGACAGGTGTGCCGATCCCGACCAACACGCCGCGTCCAACGATTGCACCGACAGGAGATGGAACTGCGAGTACATTTATCGGGATTGCCGCTGCTGTGCTGACTGTTCTTGGAGGCGTGATCTTTATTCTCCTTTAGTCTCCTCACGTAGGACCTCAGTGATATAATATGCTCCCTGTGAAGAAAGGAATTCCGTTTCTTATTATCCTTATTGTTATAGCCTTTCTTGTTGTGGTGGTAATTCAAAAGGCAAAAGGGAAAATCGGCGCAGATTTTACAAGGAGCCTTCCTGCTCTTGTCGAGCCAACCTCCAAGGCAGGAGACGTAGTCCCCAGTAGTTTGATGAGAAAGAGTATATTTGTTCCCTATTGGACACTTGCTGGAAATGAAACAGTGACGTTGGATCAGTTTGAGCGGGTATTGTATTTTGGTGTTGCTGTTGATGAAAACGGGATAGACACAAAAGATCCGGGGTACACAACACTTCCGGTTTTCTCTGAACAGGTAGTTTCTCAGGAATCGTTTCTCGTGGTACGGATGACAGATCGTCAGAAGGCAATTGCGGTGTTGCGGGATAAAGACGCACAGGAAAAAATAGTTCGGCAATCAATACTTCTTGCAGAGCAGTATGGTTTTTCAGGGGTTGTGTTGGATCTTGAAGTAACAGCGCTACCTTTTGAGTCGTTGGTGCAGCAAATTACGGGATTTGCCCTGTATTTTTCAGATGAAGTAGAGAAGAATGGGTTGCAATCAGGAATGACAGTATATGGTGACACATTTTATCGGATCCGCCCTTTTGCGATTTCAGCAATCGCGAAGAAAATGGGAACAATGTATATTATGGCGTATGATTTTCATAAATCGGGGGGAAATCCCGGACCTAACTTTCCGTTATCGGGAAAGGATAGGTTTGGTTATGATTTTAAAACTATGCTCTCTCAGTTTTTAGCGTCTGTGCCACCTGAAAAGCTTAGTGTGATTTATGGAATGTATGGATATGATTGGATCGTTGACGACAGTGGAAATGTCTTGGGGGATGGTGAAGCAGTAAGCTTGCTTCAGATTGAAAGTACGATTCTTAAGGAATGTGAGAAGTTGTCCTGTGAGAAGGTTCGGGACACTGATGCCTCAGAGATGAGAGTAGCATACATAGACAATGATGGTGTGAGGCATGTTGTGTGGTATGAGGATGACGTGTCAGTCGCTGCAAAAGAGAAAACAGCGAGGATGATGGGCATTGGATCAGCAAGCTTCTGGGCGTATTCATATTTTTAGCGTATAGTACATATATGGTACAGAGTGTCGCGTTTCTTTTTCTGCATAAAAGCAAGGTGCTTCTGAGTTATCGACACACAGTGCATGGGGAGCCAGTCGTGTTTCAGATACCCCAAGGGGAGATTGAGCAGCGGGATCGCGGACATCGTCATGCAGGCGATGATGAGCATGCCATGCATCGGATTATCTATGAAATGTTTGGTGGGACAGTTATTCCATTGCAGTATGAACTGGCAGGAGTATTTGATGATGATCCCGGCAAAAAAGTTTCTCTGTTTTTTGTGTATGTCTGGGAGGGAGAGCATCCTCTTTATGAGATGAAAAATGGTGAGCGGATCGGAAGACTCCGTTGGTTTCAGATAGATGATGCCCTTGTCGCATCTGCAAATGTTTTACAAAGAGAGATGCTTCGCTTGGCGAAAGAAAAGATACGGATACGTTCTGTGTTGCTGAGCAGGACGTACAGATAGCTTCGACTTCTCATGAAAAAAGAAAAATGTTCTGTTCATATGTGATGGAGAAGTATATGTGAATAGAAAGAGTAAAGTAAAAAAGGGTATTGACGCTCAAAAAAAAATGTAGTATGATAGCTTCAATCTCATTGAGAAATGAGATTCCTTTTTCTTTGGGTAGTTTTTATTTTTTATAAATATGGCAGACAATAAATTTAATCGCAACAAACCACACGTCAATATCGGTACCATCGGTCACGTCGACCATGGTAAGACAACAACAACAGCAGCAATTGCTACCGTACTTTCTAAAAAAGGTATGGCTGCAGCCAAAAAATACGAAGATATCGATAATGCTCCTGAGGAAAAAGCACGAGGCGTTACGATTAATATTTCCCACATCGAATACGAAACTGAGAAGCGTCATTATGCCCATATTGATGCTCCGGGACATGCTGACTACATCAAAAACATGATTACCGGTGCAGCCCAGATGGACGGTGCTATTCTTGTTGTTTCTGCTCCGGACGGTCCAATGCCTCAAACTCGAGAACATATTCTCCTTGCATATCAGGTCGGCGTACCGGCACTTGTCGTCTATCTTAATAAATGTGACATGGTGCAGGATCCGGAACTTTTGGATCTTGTTGAGATGGAAGTGCGAGAGCTTTTGACAAAATACAAGTATCCAGGCGATACGGTGACCATTATTCGCGGATCATCTCTTAAAGCACTCGAAGGCGATGCTGAGTATGAGAAGAAAATCGAGGAGCTCATGGAAGCAGTTGACAATGATATTCCAACACCAGAGCGCCAGCTTGATAAGCCATTTCTTATGCCCGTTGAGGATGTTTTCTCAATTAAAGGACGAGGAACAGTCGTTACGGGGAGAATCGAGCGAGGTCTTGTGAAGGTAAACGAAACTGTCGAGGTTGTCGGAATGAAGCCAACTCACTCAACTGTTGTTACCGGAGTTGAGATGTTTAAGAAAACACTTGATGAAGGTCAGGCAGGAGACAATGTCGGACTTCTTCTTCGAGGTGTTGAGAAAGATGATATTGAGAGAGGACAAGTGCTTGCAAAGCCTGGATCTATTACTCCGCACACTGATTTTGAGGCTGAAGTGTACATTTTGACAAAAGAAGAGGGTGGTCGACATACTCCTTTCTTTACAGGATATCGCCCTCAGTTCTACATTAGAACAACTGACGTTACGGGAACCGCGACGCTTCCAGCAGGAACTGAGATGGTAATGCCAGGAGACACCACAAAAATGACTGTACAGCTTATTGTGCCTGTTGCTTTGGAAGAAGGAATGAGATTTGCTATTCGAGAAGGTGGAAAAACTGTTGGTGCAGGTGTGTGTACAAAAATAGTTAAGTAAACACTCTGCCTATTCCTCTCCGCTTAGCGGAAAACGGAATGGTTCTTTAACAGTCTGTTGGAAAGGATACGAATATGCCGAAAGGAAGAATTCGAGTTCGTTTAAAAAGTTACGATGCACGCGTTATTGATGCGTGTTGTCAGCAGATCTTGGATACAGCCATTCGGACCGGTGCGAAAATCGTAGGTCCGGTGCCTCTTCCTACAAAACGATCTGTCTACGTAGTAAATAAGTCACCTTTCGTTGATAAAAACGCACGAGATCATTTTGAGATCAGAGTGCATAAGAGATTAGTAGATATCGTTTCTCCGACAGACAAGACAATTGATAGCTTAACCCATTTAGAATTGCCAGCAGGTGTTGATGTAGAAATAAAAATGTAATCCGATTTTCGGATTATACGAAATTGTTAGATGCCCAACCTAATGTTACACAACAATACGAGTGAGTAAGTAGAAACACTAGCCTAGAAAAGGCTCGTACCTAAACTGACAAATAAGGTAGCCTAAGTGGCTATCTTTTTTTTGCGATAGAGTAATAAACATATGATACAAGCAATATACGGAACAAAAATGAGGCAATCTCAACTCTTCCTTACAGACGGGTCGAGAATTCCTGTCACGCTTCTTCAGGTAGCGAGTATGCCTGTTATGCAGGTAAAAACAACAGCCAAGGAAGGTTATGATGCGATTCAGATTGGTCTCGGGGTTGGCAAAAAGAAGCAAATAACAAAACCTGAGATGGGTCATATTGTTAAAGTGAAGCTTGAGAAGCTTCCTAAGAAACTCGTTGAGATTCGTGTAAATGAGGCATCTGATCTTCCGGAGTCAGGAAGCTATATTCACTTGAAGGATGTATTAAAGCCAGGAGATATTATTGATGTCACGGGTATTTCGAAAGGAAAGGGATTTGCCGGAGGCGTGAAGCGGTATCAGTTTAAAGGTGGCCCACGAACTCACGGACAATCTGACAGAGAGAGGGCTCCAGGATCACTTGGGCAGACCACGACACCTGGTCGCGTGTATAAAGGAAAGCGTATGGCTGGTCGCATGGGACAGGATACTGCGACAGTGACAAACCTGCTCGTTGTTGCGATACAGGGAGATGTGCTCTATGTTCGCGGACTTGTACCAGGTTCGGTAAACAGCACTGTTAGGGTAAGTAGAAAAGGTGAAAGTAAGAATTTTATTCCGACGCTTTTGGCAGAAGAGGTGAAGGAAGAGGCAGTTGTTGAAGAACCGATAGTTGCGGAGTCTGCTTCTGATGCTGTGTCTACGGATACAGATGCAGGAGAAAGTAAGGATGAAGCAGTTGTCGAAACAGAAGAGGTAAAGGAGGAGCAAAATGCCAAGTAACGTAAAGAGTGCAGATAGGAGTGTGAAGACGGTGAAAAAGGTGGCAAAAGCTGCTATTTCTCCTGTTGTGAGCGCAGCAACTGAAAAAAAGGCTGTCGTCAAGAAATCAACAAAGGTCAAAGAAGCGACAGTACGCACCGCAAGTACAGCACGAAAGATGACAAGTATGAAACTTGTGGATCTTGCAGGAAAAGATGCAGGAGCAATGCAGCTCCCAAGTGAGATTTTTGCAGCAGAAATAAATAATGCATTGATTGCTCAGGCAATCCGTGTATTCCTTGCAAATCAACGCGAAGGATCAGCATCAACAAAAACCCGTGGGGAAGTACGCGGATCAACAAGGAAGATTTATCGACAAAAAGGTACAGGACGGGCACGACATGGGGGAATAAGAGCCCCTATTTTTGTGGGTGGAGGTATTGTGTTCGGACCGCACCCAAGGGATTATTCACTTAAGTTATCAAAGAAGATGAAGAAGAAGGCGCTTTTTAGCGCGTTGTCTGCACGGAATGCTGAACATGCACTCACTATTGTTGCTGGAGCTGAGAAGATGTCGCCAAAAACAAAAGAAGCTGCAAAAACTTTTGCAAATCTTTCAGTTGCCGATAAGAAAAGAGTGCTCTTTGTGGTCTCAGACACAGCAGAGAGTGTTAAGAAATCTACACGCAATCTCCCGTATATCACGATACTTCCCTATGCGCAGCTGAATACATATGATGTGGTTTCTGCACATGCGATTGTGTTTATGCAGGAGGCCGCAGTAAAGCTCGAGGGTCATTTTTTGAAAGGAGACAACTAATGCACGTACAGGATGTGATTATCAGGGCAATTTTATCTGAGAAATCAATGAAGCAGAGTGAGGGTGGACGGTATACCTTTCTCGTAAAATCAGACGCAAATAAAGGCGATGTAAGGCGTGCGGTAGAGTCGATGTTTCAGGTAAATGTCATCTCGGTTGTGACGACAACGCAAAAAGGGAGAACGACTCGTCGTGGAGCACGCCGTATCGAGGTAACGACGTCTTCATTTAAAAAAGCAGCAGTTCGTTTGAAAAAAGGCCAAACACTTGGAGGAGCGGTTGAGGAAGTGAAAGAGCAAAAGTCAGGTGCTGAGAAGAAAGAGAAAACTGGGGTTGCATCATTATTAGCCGGAAAACTTCCGGGAAAGTCGAAAAAATAATATGGCAAGTTTAAAAGTACTTAAAAGTAAAAGAACAGGGAGAAATAACACAGGGAAAGTAGTGGTTCGTCATCAGGGCGGAGCGCATAAGCGTTTTTTGAGAGTTATTGATTTTAGACGTTCAAAGAGAAATATGCCCGGTCGAGTAATCGCCATTGAGTACGATCCAAACAGAACTGTTGATATCGCGCTTGTTCACTATTCGGATGGTGAGAAGCAGTATCACCTGGCTCCTGAGGGTTTGAAGGCAGAAGATGTTATAATAGCCGGACCGACAGTTGAGCTTAAGGTTGGAAATGCTCTTCCGCTCTCTGAGATGCCGATCGGGACGTTTGTGCACAATATTGAGCTTACGCCTGGACGAGGTGGTCAGTTGGCCCGTGGAGCTGGTACATATGCTATTATTGCAGCCCGGGAAGGAGAGTTTGTCCATCTCAAGCTTCCCTCAGGTGAGGTGCGAAAAATTCGCGCCACTGGATATGCGACTGTTGGGCAATTGGGAAATGTCGAGTGGAAGAATGAGGTGATTGGTAAGGCTGGACGAAATAGGCATAGGGGAATTCGGCCAACTGTGAGAGGTACTGCACAGAATCCGAGATCTCATCCTCATGGAGGAGGAGAAGGTCGTTCAGGTATCGGTATGCCGTCACCGAAAACCGTTTATGGACGGAAAGCAGTCGGCAAGACCAGAAGTCCGAAGAAGTATTCAAACAAATATATTTTGCAGAGGAGGAAGACGAAGCACGGATAATCCGTTGCTTCATTGTATACGCTATGGCACGATCAACAAAAAAAGGACCATATATTGATCCGAAATTAATGAAAAAAGTGATGATGCAAAAAAACTCAGGAGAGAGAGTTGCAATTAAAACCTGGGTGAGAGCATGTCAGATACCGCCCGAGTTTGTCGGACATACGTTTGCGGTGCATAACGGAAGAATTTTTGTCAATGTGCTTGTTGTTGAGGGGATGGTTGGGTATCGGCTTGGTGAGTTTGCGCCAACCCGCACATTCAGAACGCATGGCCGAGTTGTTGCAAGAGAGATTTCAAAAACATAATGGAAATTAAAGCAATCAGTACAGTTACAATCAGTCCGAGAAAGGTAAGGCTTGTAGCCGATGCGATTCGAAAGCTGTCACTTGGTGATGCATTGGAGCTTCTTTCGCTTGCGCCGAAGCGTTCAGCTCGTCCGTTGACTAAGGTAATTCAGAGTGCAATCGCAAACGCAGTGAACAATAATCACCTTGCACAGGATGCGCTGAGATTAAAGGCAGTTGATGTGATGGAAGGACCTGTGATGAAGAGGTTTCATGCTTCAACAAGAGGGAGGATTCATCCCTATAAAAAGCAGACAAGTCATATCAGAATCGTGCTTGAGTCAGTTGAAAAGCCAAAAGCAGTAGTAAAGGCAAAATCAAAAACGGAAAAGGAGGAAGAGTAATCTATGGGACAAAAAGTAAATCCACATCTTATCAGGCTTCGTGACGTGCATGGATGGCAGAGTCGTTGGTTTGATGAGACAAATTATCAGGCAACACTTCTTGAGGATTACAAGCTTCGTAAAGTTCTTATGG
>JBDKFM010000015.1:0-21264 GCA_039798685.1 Candidatus Parcubacteria bacterium
GTATATACAGTAGTCGTTGTTTTTTTTCAGACATGGTGAGTCCTACTAAGAGTGAGAATGCTGCGATACCGACAAGGAGATAATGTGTATATGCTCGTTGAGAAAAGAAGACATTGAGAATCGAGAATGAAAACCAGAAAAGAATAAATAATGAGCGAGATGAAAACGAAACACGGTTTCGAAAAAGATAGACTATGAAAAGGAGAAGTAGGAGAAGTTTTGCAATCAGAAGTCCTTGCGGAATAAGAAAGAAATTTTTATACCCGACATAGGAATAGTTCTCAGTAAATGTTGCGCTGAGAAACGAAGAGAGGGATCCCGTGATGAGAAATGCGATGCAGGTGAGGAGAAAGGGTAGAATAAATCCCCCGAGAAGAGGTCGGAGAAAGTTGGAAAGATTTTTTGTTTGTGTGTGTAAAAAAAGCCGATTTTTTTGGAGTGAGACACATGCAGCGAAGAGTAAAAATGCGGAAAGATCAAGGATTGCAACAGTCTTGAAGAGAAATGCGACACCTATCAGTAATCCTGCGATAAAGAAAAGACTTTTTTGTTTTTTTATTTCCTTTTGTTCTGTCGCCTCAAAGACGCATAATCCGGCAAAGATCACAAAGACGATGAGGAAATTCTCGGCATTTGCGATATTTGCTTCTGTTGCTGGAATTGAGAAGAGTATTGCAAAAAGAGCAGTACTGAGTGTGCGTGCATTGTGGGAGGTAAAGAGCCTTTTTGTGAGCAGATAAAATCCATAGACACTGAGTATCCCTGCGAGAAACGAGAGTAGTCGTATGGCAAACTGATCAGCGTTGACAAGAGCGTACGTCAGGTAGAGAAAAGGAGGTTTATTATCCCAGATACCCTGATACAATGTCGCACCGTGAAGAACTGCTCTTCCGAGTACTTGATATATTCCTTCATCCCCATACCAGAGAGGTTCGAAAAGTGAGGGGAGTCGCAAGAGCGAGAACACGAGAAGGATAATTCCAAGAGATCTGGATTCCGTTGTCGTGATAATGGTGCGCAACAGCTTCATGATTATGCTTTATCTGTTACTTTGTACTCGAGCCGTTTTCCTAACATGAGCGCTGTGTGCGAGATGAGTGCGGGAAGTGCTGAGAGAAAAAATCCGACTATCGGCATAAGCACAAACTCGAACGGAAAAATCAGCTTCCTACGTAATGGTAGCGCTGCATTTTCGGGTCTGTTTTTGTAGTCGATGTAGATAAGTGCGACGATTGCGAGGAGACAGACTGTGAGGATAAAACCCGCGAGTCCAGGAAGTCTGTAGCCAAGTGTCGTGCGTGTGAACACGGGGTTGATAAAAGGCATCACGTTAGCTGCGATTGTAATGATAAACCAGTTGGTCGGCCAAAGAAGATGATCAAGGAGCACATTAAAGAGCATCATTGTTTTTCTGACAAACGGGACGTTCGGGACCGTGAGCCACCATTTGATAAAGAGCGGATCGTCCGACACTCCCCAAGACCAACGTCGTTCTTGGTGATATTTATTTTTTAGACTTTTTATATATCCGTGTGAATATGCGGCATCCATTGACGTCTTCAGGAAAATAGGTTCAACCCAGATGTTTCCTTTCATGCGGTAAAATGCTTTGAAGAAGATTCTATAATCTTCAGGGATGACGTCGGTATCCCAGAAATCAATGTCTTTTAGTAACTTAAAAGAGAGAGAGTAAGTAGATTGCGTGATGAGGCGATCTCCCTGAATGAGAAGCGATGTTCTCCAGAGGCTTCCGAAGAAGGAGATAATTCTGGTTCCTGACGGAACCTTCCAGATATTGTTATAGAAAACAACTGCTGATTGCCAGAATTTATTGTATCGTTTTGAATCACTCAGGAATTTGTAGGAAAGATAGGCGAAATATTGTTTGTCAAAAATCGCATCCGCATCAACTGAGGAGACTGTTGCGTAATCAAGGTCAAGTTTTCCTTCGACGAATAATTGTTGATATGCGGCTCTGCCGCCAAATGCTTCATTTGATGATTTTCCTTTTACTTCTCCGGGAAGATCAGGATGGTGAGTTGCAAAGATGCTGCCAAATTTACTCTGGTATTCTTTAATCAGCTGTGCTGCTTTTTCTTTACCTTCTTCTTCCCGTTCTTCCATAGCGAGCACGATATGCAGTTTTTTGAGAGGGAGCGTTTGAAGTGCGAGGTTATCGAGCGTTTCACGTAACTTTTCAACCCGTTCCTTGTAGTTTGGGATAATCAGGACGTGATGTATCTTGTCGAACCCATCATGCGGCTTTGCTTTTTTGAGCCAGTCAGTTTTTTCTGCCTGTTTGATTTTTTTCGTTGCGATGTAGGATGCATGGACGAGGTGAAAGGATTTAAAGAACCAGTAGACATCAAAAAAAACGATAAAGTACGCCATATATAATGGTGCAAAGAATGATCCCCAGAAAGGCATAAGAATGACGATCCAGGTTAGTGTGCCGATTCCAAGTTCGAGGAACCTGCGGGTTTTGATGGGATACGTGCGAAAGAGTTTGTCGAAGAATGATGTCATATATACTATTCGCTGCTTCGGAGTAGAAGCCACTTATTGTTTTATCTTAGCGTAGTTTCGGAAAGAGAGTATAAGTATTTTGCTCTGTGCGCTTCTCAAATTCTGTAAGAGAAATATTTTTAAGTTTAGCTAGATGCGCCGCAACAAGTATAACATAGGATGGTTCATTTCTGCTTCCACGATGAGGTAGTGGAGTTAGATATGGGCTGTCCGTTTCTGTCACGATGCGGTCAGCCGGAGTGAGGGCTGCGAGTTCTGAAAGTGCGACTGTTTCTCCCGGTGCAAGTCCATCGTATGTACTATTTCCATCAAATCCGATCGAAAAACCCATCTCGAGTGCTGATCTGAGAACCTCTTTGGTTGCGGCAAAACAATGAAACATACCCGGGGGATCTTGTAAAAGTTCTTTGTGCTTCTTGAGGATTTCTATCACCTTCTCGCCAGCCTGACGGTTGTGGATTTGCAAGGGGAGTTTAAGTGTGTTCGCCAGATGAATTTGCTTCACAAACACTGCTTCCTGCACTGCGGGATCAACAATGCCGTTTGATTTATAGCTATAAAAATCCATGCCGATTTCACCAATTGCCAGAACTTTTGGGTGTATCGCAATTTTCTCGAGTTTTCCTATCCAGTCATGTTGGACCTTGTCTGCATGGTGCGGGTGGATACCGACGATCGCGTAAAGCTCATCATACCGATCTGCGAGTGTGACTGCCCATTCGCTTGACTCAAGCGATGTCCCAACGTTAATAATTCGTTTTACCCCTTTCTCAAGAGCCCTCTTAATCACCTCGTCATAATCATCTGTAAAAGATTTAAAGTTGAGATGGCAATGGACATCAATCATATAGCTGAATTATGAAGTATTAATGAGGAATTATGAAGTAGTATTCATGATCCTGGGAAAGACAGGTTGTTGGCTTTTTATATCCCCTGAAAATTGATTCAGTATTTTTTCTGAGGTTTCAGGGAGAAATGGTGCGAGATTTACCGCAATTTCGACAATTGCACCTGAGAGTTCTGTGAGGATTTTTTTTGCTTTCTCTCCCTCAAGCTCCCACGGCTTTTCCTGATTGATCTTCTGGTCTGCTGCACGGATCCATTCCCAGATAAGACTGAGTGCATCATTAAATCTGTACTCATCAAGATGCTTTTTTATCTCAGTGCTCAATTGTGAATCCTTTTCGGATCGATTTACTGAGATGGTATGTTTTTCTGCCAGTTTTGCGACTCGCGCGACGAGGTTTCCAAGTCCGTTTGCGAGATCGGAGTTATATGCTTCGATGAGTTTTTCTTCTGAGAAATCGCCATCCTGAAATGGAGAGATTTTGGCGAGACAATAATAGCGTAGTGCGTCGGCGCCGTATTTTTTTACCATCTCCATTGGGTCAATGACGTTTCCAAGTGTTTTAGACATTTTCTGCCCGTTTACCGTGAAATATTCATGGACGAAAAGTCCTTTCGGGAGTTTCAGTCCTGCTGACATGAGGATTGCCGGCCAGTAGACTGCGTGAAATCTGATGATGCCTTTGCCGATAACATGGAGATTTGCAGGCCACCATTTTTCGTATGTTTTCTCATCGCTTGAAAATCCTATGCCCGATTGATAAATATTCAGTGCGTCAAACCAGACATAAATTCTTTGATCCGGATCATTCGGCACGGGAACCCCCCAATCTTTTGCTCTTTTGTTGCTTCGTGAGATACTGAAATCCTCTAGGCCACTTTTGAGAAACGAGAGAATTTCATTTTTCCGGAAATCAGGAGTAATGGTAAATTCACTTGATTCGATAATGCTGATAAGCTTTTCCTGGTATTTTGAAAGTTTGAAAAAGTAGTTTTCCTCCTCGACTTCTTCAAGTTTTTTTCCCGGGTGCTCAGGGCATTCGCCACCTTCGGTCAGTTGATCAGGGGTTTTAAATTCTTCACACCCAACACAGTAAAGACCTTTATATTTTTTCTTATAAATATCTCCGTTTTTATCACAAAGTTCCCAGAGTTTTTGTGAAGCTTTGTGGTGACTCTCGCTACTCCCCTTTTGGAAAATGTCAAAATGAATGTTGAGTGCTGTTGCGAGGTTTTGAAATGCAACTGCGTGTTTGTCGATAAACTCCTGTACTCCTTCGCCTGCTTTTTCAGCAGCTTGAACGTTTTTTATGGCATTTTCATCTGAACCGCAAAGATACAGTACGTCATCTCCAAGGGCACGATGGTGTCTATTCACGACATCGGACTGAATAAATTCAAGAGCGTGACCGATATGCGGAATCGCGTTGACGTAGGGAATCGAGTTTGTGATATAGAATTTGGCCATGCCTGCATTCTAGCAGAGCAGCCTCAACATGAGCAAGCTCGTCGCATCATGTCGTCTTTTCGGTTCTGTGCTGGGTGGTAGATTTGGGAGATTTATTGACAAAAAGAAGCTCAAGAATCAGTAGAAGTGCGAGGAGGATCAGAAGAAACAGCGGATGAGTGAAGCCGCCGAGTCGCAGGATCAGATATAAGATCAGAAATATCCCGGCAAGAATGCCATGTGTTTTCTTCTGGAATACAAATGAGAGAAGGGAATAGGTAAAGATAAAAAGTAACGGAAGAAAAAAGAAGAGGATATTTATTTGAATTCCGGTAAGCGCTACAGCATATGTTGGGGGGATAAGAAAAATAACAAAGAGTATGGCAATGAGGGAGAGTATGCTTACTAATAGTAATGGCAGCGCTCGTTTTTTCCGCATAAAACATAGTTTAGCAGATGCAATCAGGGTCTTGACAACTTTTGGCACTCGTGATAGGATGCTGCTAACTACATGCATAATCTCACACAACGTCAGGTAGAAATTCTCCGAAGCATCATAGAGGAATACATCGCCTCAGCAGAACCTGTTGGTTCGGAAACGCTTGAGAAAAAATATAATCTCACCGCATCCCCAGCGACGATCAGAAATGAGATGGTTCGTCTTACCGATATGGGGTATCTTCAGAAGCCGCATAGTTCAGCTGGTCGTATGCCGACATCGAAAGGGATGAAGTTTTATGTTGATGATCTGATGAAGGAGAAGGAACTCTCAACCGTTGAAGAAGTTTCTTTGAAGGAGCAGGTGTGGGATGAACGTGAACATGCGTCAACATGTCTTCGTGAAGTAGTCAGATCCTTAGCGCAAAAGACCGGAAATGTCGCAATCGCTGTGACAGAAGAAGGGGGACTTATTGCAGCCGGGTATGCAAACATCCTGAAGATGCCTGAGTTTTATGATATGAGGACGACTGAGGCGCTCCTTTCAATACTCGAGGAAGAAGACTATATACGAGGGCTTTTTCAGGAAGACAGTGAAAACGACATTCATATTTTGCTCGGTGAGGATTTGGGTCCAAGACTTCAAGGACCATACGGATTTGTGTATGCAAAGTACACAACGCCCATGTTGCATACAGGTGAGATCGGAGTGTTCGGTCCTGCACGGCAGAACTACTCTCAGGTTGTCCCAACTGTGAGATATTTTAAGCAGTTGATTCAGGAAATTGCAAAGGGTTGGTAGTCTGCTAAAATACGTATATGGATAAGGAAGAGAAAAAAAAGAAGGAAAAAATCCATGACGAAGAAGTGCAGGATTTAGAGAAAGATCAGCATGAAGATGAGCACCAGTGCCGATGTGAAGAGTTTGAGGCAAAATATAAAAGAGCGCTTGCTGATTATCAGAATTTAGAGAAACGGAACAGAGAAGAACGCGGTGAGTGGATACGCACATCAGGCAGGGAAATACTCTTGCGTCTTCTGCCCGTCTTAGATACACTATCATTGGCAAATAAGCACGTAGAAGATCAGGGGATAAAAGTGACACTCCAGCAGTTTCAGGATGTCCTGAAAGCGGAGGGAGTTTTAAAAATTGAGACTCTCGGAAAGAAGTTTGATCCGCATCTCATGGAAGCAGTAGAGATGGTTGAAGACGGAGATGATGTAGTCGAGGAAGTACGTGAGGGCTATATGCTCCACGACCGCTTGCTTCGGCCGGCACACGTACGGGTTGGAAAGAAGAAATAAAAAATATGGGAAAAATAATTGGAATTGATTTAGGAACAACAAACTCAGCAATGGCTGTGATGGAGGGCGGATCGCCGAAGGTGATTCACTCAGCAGAAGGAAGAAATGTCATCCCTTCTGTTGTTGATCCGATCTCTCATGTTGTGGGGGATGTCGCAAAGCGCCAAATGGTTCTCAAGCCGAAGCGCACAGTCTACTCAGTAAAACGTCTCATGGGGCGAAAGTTTCATGACGAGTCAGTGCAGTATGACATGAAGCTTCTTCCTTACACTGTTAAGGCAGGACGTGATGATATGGCAATCGTCGAGGTTGACGGAAAAACGTTCACCCCGCAGGAGATTTCAGCGATGATTCTTCAGAAAATTAAGGCTGATGCTGAAGCGTACCTTGGCGACAAAGTGACTCAGGCTGTGATTACTGTTCCTGCATACTTTGATGATTCCCAGAGGCAGGCGACCAAGCAAGCAGGTGAAATCGCAGGTCTTGAGGTGCTCCGTATAATTAACGAACCAACCGCAGCAGCTCTTGCATACGGACTTGATAAGAAAAATGCACATACAATTGCGGTGTACGATCTCGGAGGAGGCACATTTGATATCTCAATTCTTGAACTTGGTGAAGGTGTCACTGAGGTGAAGTCAACAAACGGTGATACACATCTCGGAGGAGATGATTTTGATCAGGTCATCATAGAGTATCTCGCATCAGAATTCCAAAAAGAAAATGGAGTCGATCTGAAGAAAGATCCTCAGGCGCTTCAGCGACTGAAGGAGTCTGCCGAAAAAGCAAAGATTGAACTTTCCTCAGCGCAAGAAGCATCGATTAATCAGCCATTTATTACTCAAGGTAAAGACGGACCGTTGCATCTGACAGTGACGCTCACACGCGCCAAACTCGAGCAGCTGGTTGATGATCTTGTGCAAAAAACTCTCAAGCCTGTTGAGCTCGCATTGAAAGATGCAGGAGTAAAAGTAGCCGATATCGATGAGGTTGTTATGGTCGGTGGTATGACCCGTATGCCGAAGATCGTTGAGACCGTGACGAAATTTTTCGGTAAAGAACCGAATAAATCAGTCAACCCTGATGAAGTCGTCGCAATTGGTGCTGCTGTTCAGGGTGGTGTGCTCGGAGGCGAGGTAAAAGACGTACTGCTTCTCGATGTGACTCCTTTAACACTTGGACTTGAGACACTCGGGGGCGTTTCGACGCCGCTTATTCCGCGGAACACGACGATTCCGACATCTAAATCTCAGGTATTTTCAACCGCTTCTGACAATCAAACACAGGTAGAGATCAATATTCTTCAGGGCGAGCGTCCGATGGCAACCGATAATAAGTCTCTTGGTCGGTTTATCCTCGATGGGATCCCTCCGGCGCCGCGTGGTGTACCGCAAGTTGAGGTGACATTTGATATTGATGCGAGCGGACTTCTTAATGTCAAAGCAAAAGACAAAGCAAGTGGTAAGGAGCAGTCAATCAAAATCACGGGTTCAACAGGTCTTTCAAAAGAAGAAGTTGAGAAAATGACCAAAGATGCGGAGGCACATGCCAAGGAGGATGAGGAGAAGCGTGATGCTGTTGAAGCAAAAAATCAGGCAGACTCACTTATCTTTACAGCCGAGAAGAGCTTGAAGGATGCAGGGGATAAAGTGTCAGAAGATATTAGGAAAGAAGTAGAGGAAAAGATTTCATCTCTTAAAGCAATTCTTGAGACGGGCAAGAAAGAAGAGCTCGAAGCAAAAACAAAAGAACTCTCTGAGAGTCTGCAAAAAGTTGGTGAAGCAATGAGTAAGCAGCCACAAGGTGAGACAGCCAGTGAGGGATCAGCTGAAGGAACAGCGGCAGACGAAGAAGCATCATCGGGAGATGAAAAAGAAAAGAAGAAAGATAAAAAAAGTGATGAACCCGTAGAGGGTGAAGTTGTCGGATAAAAGAATTACATTATTTTGTTTGATTAGTTGATGCCTCGGCTATGCCGGGGTTTTTTATTCGAGAAAGCAGGAATATGAATGAACGTCATCGTGTGAGGCAAGTACAGCCGTATCGCTCCCCTCAGGAAAATGATCTTGTTGCAGCGACACATAATCATACGAGAAAATCGGATAGTTTTATGTCGCCGAATAATTTAGTGTACTTGTCTCATGAAGCGGGAATTAACACGCTTATTGTCACAGATCATGACCGTACCGGAGGGGCGGCAGAAGCGTTAACGATTGCTGAAAATTGTGGGCTTATAAACATCACAAATAACAGAGATCATTTTGAGGTTATAATTGGCCAGGAGGTAACGACTACCGAAGGACACTTGTTGATTTGGGGAGGGAGTACGACTATTGTCTGTGGTCTTTCTGCCCAGGAAACCGCAGAAGTAGCACATGATCAGGGGGCAATTGTGACAGTGCCGCATCCGGGGTTTGAACAAGGCGAGGGTGTTTCATGGGAAATGCTTGATCAGTTATTGGAAAAGGGACTCGTAGACGCCGTCGAAGCGAGAAACGGAGCTGGAGAAACGCTCACATATATGTCCAGAATTCTGGCGGCATTTGTCGGGGAAAATATTGCAGGAAAAATTGCTTCCGGTAGTGATAGTAATCTTGATGCACTTCGACATGCACGTCGCTCAGGTGGAATTGCGTATGCGATCACAGGGGGACAGGATGCGCATTTAGATTCTCTTCCCTCTCTTACGAAGGTTGTGACACTTTATCCACAGGGGATGAGTTTTCTTGATGCGGTTCGGGAGAGGAAAACTGTGTATTCAACGAAGAACGAGCCTGAGTTCTGGGGTCCACGTATGTACTTACGGCAACGGAAGCTTTCAAAGCGGCTTGAGGACGACAGGCAACACAATAGAGATGGTATAATGTGCGTAACAGGATATGAGTGACACAAAAGATTATTATCAGATTCTAGGAGTTGCCAAGACCGCAACCGCTGAGGAGATCAAGAAGGCTTATCGAAAGCTTGCTTTGGAGTTTCATCCTGACCGTAATAAATCCAAAGAGGCGGATGCAAAGTTTAAAGAGGGCACAAAAGCATATGAAGTGCTCTCCGATCCGCAAAAACGTCAGGCCTATGATCAATATGGTGCGGCAGCATTTGAGCAGGGAGGGGCAGGTGGGCCGGGAGGGCCATTCGGGGGATTTGGCGCACAGGGTGGACCGTTCAGTTATAGCTACTCAACCGGTGGTGGTCATGGAGATTTTGGAGGATTTTCTGATCCGTTTGAGATCTTTGAGCAATTTTTTGGTGGTGCGTCACCTTTTGGTAGCAGGCAAAGGCGTCCGACCTACTCACTAAGGATATCCTTTGATGATGCGGTGCATGGTGCTGAGAAAGAAGTCACAATTGATGGAAAAAATCAGAAGATTAAGATCCCCGCGGGTGTTGATAACGGTTCACGTGTACGATTTGGCGAGTATGATGTGCTGATGGAAGTGCAGCCGGATGCATATTTTCATCGAGAGGGATCGGATATTGTGACTGAGGATGAGATTTCATTTGCGACGGCATCGCTTGGAGGAGAGATTTCAGTCAGGACAATTGGTGGAAATGTGATGCTCCGTATCCCGGCGGGTACACAGCCGAATGCCCTGTTTCGACTGCAGGGAAGAGGTGTGCCACATGTGAGGGGTACAGCCAAGGGTGATCACTATGTGAGAATTAAGATTGTCGTCCCAAAAAATCTCTCAAAAAGACAAAAAGAGCTTTTGACAGAATTTGACGCAGAAAGTAAAAAGAAAAAGAGCTGGATCTAATTATATTTCCCCTAATAATTATTGTATTCATTCCCGCGTCTATGGTACCTTGGTAGTATGGCTTCTTGTACTGTTCAGGGAGAGGTTCTTATTGGCAATTCGTTTTGTGTCCCACAGGATCCGGTCGGTTTTGTGACTAAATTTTATGGTGTCGGACTGAGCGTGGTCAGTGGCGTTGCGCTTCTCTTCCTGATGTATGGAGGTTATCTGATTATGATGTCGAGAGGAAATCCATCGCAGTTGAATGTTGGGAAAAGTTATATTTACTACTCTCTTGCAGGGTTACTGCTGGCAATTTTCGGTTTTGTTTTTATTCAGGTTGTGTTTGTCGATATATTGCAGATTCCCGGTTTTTCCTAAAGCGTGATTATGAAGTGCATGCTGCCCGTTATTGCAAAGATTCTCGTGTTTGCTGTCTTTATTCAGCTGGTTTTTTTACAGCTTCCCCATATTGCCAATGTTTCTGCGCAGGTTGCAACTCCTATTCCAAGCGTGACGTTTACGCCGACACCGACTGTTCCGTCTTCTCTGCAGCAGAATGTGGCATCCCCGGGTGACTTGCCTGGTGACTGGATTATTGATCCTGAGGTGACGAATATCGGTAAAAATGCAGCCAGGGCAGGCATCTTTCTTGATTGGGCTATTCAGAACTATGACTGGGCGTATGTCGATGTCGGTGGTGGAAAATCAAATCCCCTGATCCCATTTTGGATAACGCTGAGGAATATCGTGTATGCGTTTTTGATTCTCGTGGTTATTGTGGGAGCATTTACGCTTATTGTGACGCGCGGGAAAAGTGTCACGCTTCGTAGGTTTATACCGCGATTTCTGATGATTGTTATCCTTGTGACTTTTTCGTTTGCGTTTGTTGAGTTTCTTTATCAGATCGTGGATGTATTTCAGGGATTTTTTATACGGCCTGGAGGGATCGCGATCTCACAAAAAGACCTGTTGTATATTGGTTGGAAATATAATGAGTTTGTCGGGCTGCGTGCATTGGGAAGTGAGAATTTTGAGTCAGCATTCATCTCACTGCTTCTCGTGAAACTTACCTCCTTTACCTATTATGCGATGGTCGGAATTCTATTGATACGAAAAATTATCCTCTGGTTTTTTATAATGATCTCGCCATTTTTTCCTCTTCTTCTCATTTTTTATCCGTTACGGAATACTGCAAAAATATGGTTAGGAGAATTTTTCCGTTGGTTACTGTATGCGCCGCTTTTTGCAATTTTTCTTGCAGGACTCGTGTCGCTTTGGAAGGTAGGAATTCCGCTCTCTTTCAATTTTATCAATGCAGATAAGGGTCTTATCGTATTTCCGACGGCAGTGAGTATCCTCCTCGGAGGACCGTTACAGAAAGTTGGAGTGGCAAATAGTGTCAACCTCGCGGATACATTTGGTTTGTACATCGTCGCCCTTTTGATGCTTTGGATGGTAATTATCTTCCCCTTTATTCTTTTGCAAATTTTTCTTGATTATCTCTCAAATATAAATATTAACCAGAATGCATTGGCGAGGCAGCTGATGAATGTGGTGACGAGACCACCATCGCCTTCGGGGGGTACGCCTCCAGCTCCTACTGTGACAGGTCTTGCGCGGGCACTTCCTTTTATCAGGGATTTTGCGATCCCAAAACCAGCATCAACCGGTCTTGCGCGTGAAATTCCACGAGTCACAAAAATTGAACAGCCGGCATCAGTCCTGCGGTCAGTGTCACAGAAGGAAAGAGAATCAGTCGAGAGGCTCACAGCGCTTAGTATCCCGACTATTCGGGACATTGCCCGCTTTGAGTCAGATCGTGTGCAAAAAGACAGGACAGAGCAGAAAGAAGTTGAGAAAATGCGCGAGATCCTTCGAAGTATCGCAAATCCCCAGAGTGCGAGTAGTACCACGGAGAGAGAAAGATTCTCTGAGATTAAAGAGAAACTGGTCGAGCAAAGTAAAAATGGTAATCAGGCAGCAGGGAGTATGCTGCGTGCCGCAGAGACGCTCTCAGCGCAAGTCTCTGCAACTTCACAGTCGACTACTGCTCTTGTGAATCTTCTGGCACATCTCATACAGCCTGAAAGTTTGGCTTCGACAAAAGAAAAAGAAAAATATGTCGAACTCAGAGAGAAGTTGGTTCACGAAAAAGAGAAAAATAATTCGTTTGCAACAACGATGGTTTCGTCAATGACGAACACAAAAGAGACGCTGAGAACAGTCGCACAAGCGATAGCCAATCCTGAGCACGTTTCAGAGCAAGTGAAAAATACTCTCACAGATTTGAAGGAGACGTTGCAGAAGGAGAGTGCTGTCGGTAATCAGCTGGCAACATCAGTTCTCTCAGTGTTTGAAAAATTGGAGAGGGTAGAGCGGATAAGCGTAGAACTGCGTGGTGTTCTCAATCCCGGCACTGTCACTGAGCGGAAAGAAAAAGAACATGTAGAGAGAATTAAAGAAACACTCATAAAAGAGAAAGAGAACAATAATACGCTCGCATCTTCAGTGTTATCTCATATTGAAAAATTATCACATGTCTTAACGACAGATGAGAAAAGTCAGGTTATACAGTCTCTAAAAGACGAAGTCATAAAAGAGCATGAGAAGAATAACTCACTAGCTGAGTACCTCATGCGGGAGTTGCCTGAGCTCATGCAAGTAGAGGGGGATTTACCTCTTTCAAAAGTACAAGGTGATCTTGAAAAAGCAAAAAATGAGGGAAATCCTCTTGCAACAAAATTGTTGGCAATTGCTTCTGAAACATCACGGGTTACACAGCAGGCGGAGCTTGAATCGCTTCAGTCAGAAATTACAGAGGCAAAAGCAAAAGGTGATCCTCTTGCCATTGCTCTCTCAGATATCCTTTATCCGAAACCAAAGCTTGCGAGTAAACCTGATGCATTCCCGACGACGAATCGCATCCAGGAGGTCAGTCTCGATGATTATGAGGCAGTGAAGAAGATGTGGACTGAAAATTACCAGAATCTCGAGACGACGGAGAGCCTTGGAGACCAAGTTGCGAAGAAAGACTGGATTCAGGATGATATTGCGCAAATTAGTGACACAATAGCGCTCTTGTCGTCTGAGAATGCTGAGAAAGTTGAGGAGGGTATGCAGAAAGTTTCTGATATCTTGCCGTTCCTTCTCGTTGGCGGGTTTTCACAGTCCGAGATTGTTGCATACCTGAAGGCGAAACAGGCAGCAGCAAAAGATGTGTTATCTGATATAGAGAAACAATCAAACGATGAGGACACGAAGATCATTGTTGAGCACCATCAAGAGGTGCATCCACAGACGATGACGACTTCTGCTGAGACTGTGGAAGAGATGGCGCCCGTAAGTATACAGAGTGAGTCGGTAATGCCGATTCATCAGGAACACCTTGTGCCACTTGTGGCGCAGCCGAAATTTTCTATTCCTGAGATGTCGAGTACGCAGATGCTTCGCTTAGCAAATGTGAGTATCCCGAGTATTAGGACAATTGCTGCGTATGATGAAGCCCTTCTTTCTCACAACACGCCACGGGTACAGGAGATCCAGAAGATTCAGCAGTCGCTCCGTGATATTGCGGACCCGAAGGGAGTTTCTGATCAGGCATCGAGAACGAGATTTGTTGATATTCATGACGCATTGCAGAAGGAAAGTGAGCAAGGGAATACGGTTGCAACGTCGCTTATTTCAGCCGGGAAACTTATGGGGCGGCTGACTGCACAGGGAGTATTTTCGGAGGTGCTGCAGCTCTCAATGCTTTTACAAAATCTCTCAGATCCTAGTTCTTTGAAAAACAAGGGTGAGAGCCCGGAATCAGCGAAATTACTTGAGGCAATTCGTATGCAGCAGCAGGCAGGTAGCGCTCTTGCTACGGAGATGATGCGATGTATTACGCAGAAAGATACACAGAATTTAGTGGCTTTGTGGACGCTTTGTACTGATCTTAAGACTGCTGAAGAGAGTGGGGATCAGCTGGCGGTCGGGGTTCTGAGTCAGGCGGCGAAGATCGAGCGGAGTAATTTTGCAGAACAGTTTTCTGAAATGGTCGGATTGTATTTATTAGTTGATGCGCTTTCGTCGAAACGGTCCTTATTTACAGATGAATCAGGAGAGATGGCTACGTTACTCTCAGAGATTAGAAAGCGTGCGGAGAACGGGAATGATCTCGCAAAATCGCTTCTTGAGATTCGTGATGCGACTGATGTTTCGTCCCTCCTTACTAAGATCATGGTGATCGATCAGAGTACAGATCAATTTGCAACGCAGTTGCGGGTGTCTCTTATCAAGCTTGGGTCGGTATCGCCTCTTGTGCAATCCTCACAGCAGAGGATCAAGCAGTCATTGACAAAGATTCTTTCGTTTCTTGCAAACCCACTTGGTGGAGGAACTCGTGAGATGACCAAGCTTCACGAGCAGCTTGTTGCTGCAAAAAAAGATGGGAATGTAGTTGCGGAGCGTGTGCTTGCGAAGGCGGATGAACACACAAGAGAGGAGATAAGGATTGTTGGGAAAATTTTGAAAAATATTGCGCTGCCTGACGCGATTGCAGATGCGGGTGAAAAAGCATCATTTACTGATCTTCGTGCGCGTCTTGAGAAAGAAAAAGCGAAAAACAACGAACTCGCAGATGAGATTCTGACTGTGGCGAATGTTCTCAACACTGAGAGTGCGACGTCTCTTGATAAATCGACAATATCAGTAATGTTATGGGAGCAACTGGTTGAGGCACGAAATGAAGGTGATCAGATTGCTGAATCGATTCTCAGTGCTGTCACGTTGCTTCAGAGGCGTGATCTGCTTCATAGTATGCTCAGCGACATGCTCGCTAGTCTCAGTCAACCGGAATTACTGACGAATCCATTGATGAGGGAGCAGTATAGCATCCTACGGGAAAAGATCTCAGTCGAAAGCAAGAAAGAGAACGCGCTTGCTCTTCTCATTGTTCCGTTTCTTGCAGTAAAAAACAGTGCTGATCCTTCTGTTGTTTCGCAGATCGGTATCGTATTGAATGATGAGGCGCAAAAAGGAAATCAGCTCGCCTCTGAGTTCATGAAGATATTAAGGCAGGAGGAACAAAATCAATCTCTTTTTGCAGTACTTCGTGTGATGAGGGGGCTTTCTGATCCTGAGAGTATAAAAACTCAGGAGCAGAAGGAGGAGTTTGTGCAGCTAAGGAAGCAACTTGAGAAAGCAGCGCAGGCAGATAACACCACTGCAATGTCACTGCTTTCTGCCTCTGAGCGGGCAAAGGCAGAAGGTGATGATTTTACAGAGGCGAAGAAGTTCAGCGAGCTGCTCGCGCATGATCATTCAGAGACAAGTGCCTCGGTTCATGCGTTTATTGACCGGGAAACGGAGAGGGAAGAGGACGTATTGGTATTGCGATCTATTCTTCACGGGTTGGAGCACCCGGAGTACCTTCCTGATCTTACTGTACGGCATATCTTTGAAACGTTGAAAAAAGATCTTTCGGTTGAGGCACAGCACGGTAATCCGGTTGCAAAAATGATCGAAAAAACAACTGCGTTGTTCGGGAAAGAAGGCGGTTCGGTTGATAAGGAGCTTTTGGAAGTCTCGTCTCTGTATGAAGCGCTCAATCTCGCAAAGGGTGAGGGGGATGCGAGAGCGCAAGAGATGATCGCCTTGATAAATGCACAGCATGTACGAATGCAGGCAGGACGTCTGGCAGGTGTGATGGAGTATATCGCTGATCCGGGTCATGCACCAGTTGGTCATGAGCAGGATTCCTATAAGGCGATAAAGGAATCGCTCATTCTTGAGCGAAATAAAGGGAATACATTTGCTGCTTTCCTGTTGTCTCTTGCGCAGAGTTTTGCTGCAGAGAGAATAAAAGAAGACGATATGCAGTCGATTATTGCGCTCCTTCATCAAAAGCTTTCTGTTGGCGCAGCAGAAGGTAATTCTTTTGCGATGAATATTCTGTCGCGGTTGCAACCGAAAGAACGTGACGGATCGCTTCCTGAGATTGAGACGTTGCTCCTCACGGCGAAAGAAAAAGGTGATCCGGTTGCTGAGGCAGTGTTTGCGGTTATCGATACTGAGCATCAGAAAAATAGAGTGTCTGATGGAATCGTGCTTCCGTCAGTGAATAGAATTCAGGAAGTAAGTCTTGATGATTATGAAGCGGTGCGTGCGATGTGGGAGGAGAGTTACAAGACACTTGATGTGCCTGAAGGAATTCAGGGATACCGTCCTTCACGGGAGGAGTGGTTGAGAAATGATATCGCCCGGATAGAGAAAGCCGTCTCATTGCTTATGACGGTTGATCAGCAAAAAATTAATGAAGGCATGCAGCAGGTGGTGGGAATTCTTCCGTTTCTTCTTATCGGGGGATTTTCGCTTGCAGAAATTATTGCATATCTGAAAGCGAAGTTGCAGGCGGCAAAAACTGTGCTCTCAAATGAGAAGCAGTCTGCTGAAGGGGAAATTCCATTGGGAAAAACAGAACCGGTACAGAAGATGGTAAAAGCAGAAGAGAAGGACACTTCACATCTCGAGTAGTGGTTTACTTTTTCACTTCGGTATGAAATAGTAGTAGTACGTATACTGCCAATGTTAGGAAATCTTTTTAATCAAAAACGATCACTTGACCCACTGACCCCACAACAGACAGTTGATGGTACATCTCCTGCCACTCCTCAGACTCCGCTTACGGCTTCATCTCAGTCAGGACAGGTACCGACTCAACAGCAAGATGTGACAACTTCAAAGATGGATCCGGCGTTGAGACAGGACCTTTCAGCTCTTTCTCATCTTGATACCAGGTCAAATCAGGTACTTCATCATGCAACTGATGAGGCAAAGCGAACAAAGCAGCAGTTTGTCGAGCCTGAGTTATTGCTGTATGGTCTTCTTTATGATGAAGAAATTTTCAAATTACTTGAACAGTTCTCTGTTGACCCTGCGAAGTTGTCACGAGATATACAGGCGTCAGAGCAGATGGGGAGTTTTGTCGGACAGTCGACGCTTAGTCAGCAGGCGAAGGAGATATTTGAGCAAAGCTTTGCTCACGCGAAAGGTAGGGGTGTCAGTTTTGTGACTCCCGAGGATCTTCTGCTGACGATTGTGGCAGGACAATCAAAAGCAGCACAGATGTTGCAATCCGCTGGTGTCAAAAAAGAGCAGATTGAAGAAAAGCTTGCTCGTGACCCTCAGTTTATGTCAGCCAAAAGATCAATCGTTGAGCGGTATGGTGTTGATCTTACGGAGATGGCACGAAAAGGAGAGCTCGATCCGATTGCCGGACGGGAAGCTGAGATTGAGCGACTCATTCATATCATGCTTCGCCGGACAAAAAATAATCCGATAATTATAGGAGAGGCAGGGGTCGGAAAAACTGCAATTGTTGAAGGTCTTGCATTAAAAATTGCTGACGGTTCAGTTCCCGCTGAGCTTAAAGACAGACGTATTATTCAACTAGACTTGGCGGCGCTCGTTGCTGGAGCCAGTCACAGGGGTGAGTTTGAGGAGCGACTTAAGGGTGTTATCCAGGAGTGTATGAGTTCAAACGGTAAAATTGTACTTTTTATCGATGAGATTCATACAGTGATTGGCGCAGGAGATATGGAGGGCACGATGGATGCGTCAAATATCATAAAACCATATTTAGCCCGCGGTCAGCTGCAGATTATCGGTACGACAACAACTGCAGAGTATAGAAAGCATTTTGAGAAAGATAAGGCATTTCAGAGGCGTTTTCAGCCTATTGTTGCGGAGGAACCGGATGAGGAAAAAGCGATGGCAATGCTGAGTATCGTGAAGCCGAAGTATGAGAAATTTCATAAGGTCACTTTTTCTGATGAGACGCTGAAAGCAGCGATTAGTCTCTCAAAAAAATATATCGGTGAGCGTTACCTTCCTGACAAGGCGGTTGATCTTCTTGATGAAGCTGCGGCGCAGGTAAAGATGGAGCATGAAGCAGGGAAACGTGCGGATACCGACGTAAAAAAAACAGATATTGAGAGAGTTGTGAGCAGTTGGACAGGCATACCTGTGACAAAATTGACAGAAGATGAGAGCGCAAAATTACTGAAACTTGAAGACAAGATCCATGAGCGGCTTATCGATCAGGAAGAAGCAGTATCTGCGGTGGCAGAAGCCGTCAGGAGAGGTCGGATCGGTTTGGCTGCTGCCAATCGACCAATCGCTTCATTTATTTTTCTGGGACCAACTGGAGTTGGTAAAACAGAGCTCGCAAAGACGCTTGGCGAGTTACTTTTTGGTAGAGAAGACGCACTCATCCGTCTGGATATGAGTGAATATATGGAGAAGCATGAGGTCGCAAAATTAATTGGCGCACCTCCAGGATATGTCGGATATGACGAGGGTGGTCAGCTCACGGAAGCAGTCCGTATTAAGCCATACTCGATTGTACTTTTTGACGAAGTTGAGAAAGCACATCCTGATGTATTCAATATCCTGCTTCAGGTTCTTGAGGACGGTCGTCTGACCGATAATAAAGGGAATACAATCTCGTTTAAGAACACTATTATTATAGCGACTTCAAATATCGGGAGCAGTTTGATTCAGCAGAAACTGAGTACACAGGGGCAGGCGAGCACACCTGAGCAGGAAGCGACCCAGTTTTCAGAGCTTTCAGGAATGCTTGCTGACGAACTGCATAAGTTTTTTAGACCTGAACTGCTGAACCGGTTTGATGAAATTGTAGTCTTTAAACCGTTACAGGCGAAGCATATGGAAGGGATCGCGCGGCTTGGTGTTGCCAAAACAGCAAAACTTCTTAAGGAGCAGGGTTTTGCGTTGCAGGTCAGTGATAAGGCAGTTATCGAGTTGGCAAAAGACGGGTATGATCCTGTGTACGGAGCCAGACCTCTAAGAAGATTGATACAGACTGCAATTGAGAACCCTATTGCGCTGCATATTATCGGTAAGACATTTGTCCCGGGAGATACGATTGCGGTGGATTATGATGAAACGAAGCAGGATTTTGTGTTTGTAAAAGGAGGGGGTGTCCCTTCAGGTCAGCAAATTGGGGTGAAAGATATCAAAACGCAAAATATAGAGATGGCGGCAGGCGTTGCTCCTCTTGCAACTCCTCCACCTCAAGCGCCATCAGCTCCTCCGGTAGCCCCGAGTGAGCCCGGAATGGGTCTTGGTATGGCGGATATGCAGGCTGCTCAAAATAATTCGACACCTGCGCCGTGGACAGAAGCTGCACAGGCTCGTCCCGCAGTCGTTGCTGACGGACAGAACAGCCCTGCTCCGGCTATGGAGTAACACTGAGATGGACCCAACTCTTCAAGCCATAAGTCAGCAAACAGAGATCCTACTTCCTCCCAGGCCGACCCGTTCACCATTCCATAAAAAGCCGATGTTTTTAATGAGCCTATTTGTATTTTTGGTCGTCTGTTCGTTTTTTGCCGGATTTTTTTATAAAGAAATTCTCTTGCCACAGTAATTTTTGCACCTTTCTGTCACTCGTTTCGTATCACCGCGTTGAAAATATCCTCATAAAGGATCATACTGAGAAGAGTGCTGATTTGTTTCAGCCTGTTTGTTGTGGAAATGAGGAGAATATATTCGTCATTCGCTATCGGTCACTTGATATTGTCAATATAATATATGCAGTACCTTTCCCTGCCCGGGGTATTTTTAAAATTTTGGTATGTTGATTCGCTTCTCGGTCTCACGCATTTTTTTGCGACTCTGAACCACGCCTTTTTTCAGCTTTTCTCCCTTCCACTACTTCTGAAAACATTTTTCAGGCCGCTTAAAAATGAGTATAGAGACGGACTTGTCGGTTTTTCGATCGGTATGGGGATAGCCATAAAATCGATACTGATTTTTGTTGATCTTCTTTTGTTTTTATTACTTCTTTTAGGTGAGACATTTTTTATCCTTGCCTTTCTTTTATTGCCAATTGCGACAGTTGTGTTGCTTTTTCTTTGAGTTATGATTGAACACGCAAAAATTGATCTTTTTTATAAGAGTGCGTTATTTCGTACAATTCGCTTGCTGACGTTTGCTTTATTACTGCTGCTCTGCGTCGCAGATTTTGCATCCCAGCATTTTCCGAAATACTCACTATTTTTTCTCAGTCTGTTCCTGATGACTGAGATTTTTTATCACTTCCACATCGCGCGGATACTTCCAAAAAGAAAGGTCGCGGATAATTCCGAGGATGCAAAGTTGTCATGTACAAAACATGCACTGGAGCTATTTCTCTCGTCATCGTCAAGTTTTTATCTCTTCAGAATATTGCTTCGTGACCGGAAAATAGAGTATTTTCTTTCGCGTCTCAGGATTCAGAGGAGTCAAATTAGAGATTTTGCAGTAACCAAAGAAGAGTTACTGATGACTGCGAAAGAACTCGCGTTTCGAACTGGGGGAGTCTATATTACTAGACTTGATTTTTTGTGTGCCTACCTGTTGCTCTCTGAGAAAGAAACGAAGCTTCTTTTCACAAAGGAAATAAAATCAGAAGAACTGATTTTGTTTCTCAAGCTAAGCCGTCCAACATATGATGCTGAGGAGTATCCAAGAGATCATAGTATTCATTTTGACGGAGAAGGTTTTGGAGAAGCGCTCGTGACCGGATGGACGCCATTGACGAAGCAGTTTACGATTGACTGGACGACACAGGCACTTTGGAAAAAAAGGTATTTATTTGGGAGGGAGAAAGAGTACAGGGAGACGATTGATGCAGTAACAAAAAAACAGGGAGCGAATGCGATGCTTGTCGGAGAGCCAGGTGTCGGGAGGAGTACGTTACTTGTCGCACTTGTGCAGGATAGTTTTAAAGGTATTTTGCCTGAAGGGTTGAATCATAAGAGGGTTCTTGAGCTTATGACGAGCAGTCTTCTTGCAGGAGCAAGTGATCAGGGTGAGTTATCTGCGAGGCTTTCAGCAATCATCCAGGAGGTGTCTCATGCGGGCGATGTCATTTTATACATCCCGGAGTTCCAGCATGTGCTTGGTTCAAGTGAG
>JBDKFM010000016.1:0-21119 GCA_039798685.1 Candidatus Parcubacteria bacterium
TCGATAACTTTCGGAAGATTTTTTTTCAAAATTTCCTCTCCGTTATAATTTGGAATAACAAAACTTACTTTCATAGTTGCTAAAAATATATAGTATCACAACACGCTTTGTGAGAAAATTACGGTCTGAGCACCCCGAGGAACATTTATTCCCCGAAATGCATAGTTAGTTCGGTAAATAGGAATCTCTTGCTTCCCTGTTTTGGTTATCAGTGACGCATTCCAGGAAGGGAAATACACATCAGAGACCACCAAAAATCCTTCACCTGTGTTTTTCGTATGAAGCACAATTCGACCAGGAGAGTATGATTCGATCGTGACACTCCCTTGTGAAAAATATTGCATATTCATATCTCTTTCCTGAACGACCCCTATATCTCCCAGCTCATCCTTGTACAAAAAGACTTTTTTAATAGCATCAGTGTTGCTACCTGCAGCAATTACTTTCTTCACAAAAAATGCCCTTGGCAACACGTCATTATTCTCAAAAATCATTGTTGATCCTTCCGTGTACACCTTTTTAAACCGTTCAGAACTTAAATCAGTAAACGACAAAATATATTTCACGTTCAGCAGGTTGATAATCGGCGAATTCACTCCGCGTGGAGTAATAATCCTATTAAATCCGAACGGTGGGGAAATATTTGGTTCATCCCGCTCCATTGCAGTAACTAGCTCCCCATATCTTTTTAGATAGAGAGGATCATAGAGATCTATCGATTGGATTCCATACATAACTGAAAAATTTGGAGGTAGAATTCTATTGTCAGTTGTCATCACTCTAAAAATACTCTTATCACTTTCAATGAAGGTAAGTGACCTAGTGTGTGGATATAAATACTTTTCCTGAGTAAATGGGGTAAATTTCCAGCCGAAGCGTAATAGATCTAGAACAGCTACAAGCACAAGGATCCACACAATCACTTTTCTCATACTTTGCTTTTTGATAAAGATAGTGAGCGACACAAGTGAAAACACAACCGCAAAAAGAATCGTTGCTAATTTTATGTTATTTTTTGCGACCTCTGCCTGATCTATCGTCATGCCGAAATAAGGAAAGAACATAAGCACAACTCCCCAAAGAAAAATAAAAATACATGCGAAAATAAAAAGAGAATATAGCACGCCTCTCTTCCCACGAATAAACATGTCGAGTCCTAATGCAGCGATAACTGCAAGCGAGAAATCGGTAATCGAGAGAAGACGGGTCGGCTGAGATGATGAAATAAATGGTAAGGCAAGTAGATAGGGGATTTTTGCAAGCAACGTCGGCAACGAAAATGAGAGCGAAAGAAAAAACACTGTACCAAAAAATGCGGTTTTTAGATCACGACGAAATAAGAGGGCAAAAACTGCAATAATTAAAGGAAATATTCCGATATACCCTATCAGCTCACCATAATTCCACACACCCCAATAATTTAGCGTTGATGGATTCCCGAAGAAATCAGGAGCAATAAACTGGGCAAGGTGCTGCCAGGGAACAAACCATCCCTCAATCTTCCAATTCGATTGATCGACAGCTCTTGCCGACTGTGAGAGATATATAAATGTCGGCAACCACTGTATGGACGTGATTACCACTCCACTCAACACAAGAATGAAGAATACTATACCCCGCTTCATCACCAGATGAAAAGCTTTATTGGAATAATCCAGACTACGAAAAATTTGAAATAGTCTTGAAAAAAAGTACAGCGTACTCACGAGAACTACATAAAAAAATGTTTGAAGATGTCCTGCAAAAAAAGAACTTACAAGCGCAAAAAGCAAAATTATAAACCACCTTCGCGACATTGTGAAGAGTAGCTTGTCAATTCCAAGTAATATAAGCGGTAACCAGAGGAGAACATGGACAACTGTGTTCCATGTAAGCCAGGCAATATTGAAACCACATAGCGAAAATACTACACCTCCCAAAACGCATGATGCATCAGTCAGCCTATGATTTTTTAGGAACAAATACATGAAATAGCCTGAGAGTACCACTTGTAATATAATGAGAATTGTCCATGAGATATCAAATGGCAGAATGAAAAAAAGGATATTGAGTGGATAAAACACTGCTGACTGGAAATTTCCCATGAGAGGAGTTCCAGCTCCGCTATACGGATTCCACAAGGGAAGTTGCATATGCTTTACACTCTCTACTGCCAGTGTCCTCCACGGATAAAGCTGCCTTACTGGATCAGTAATTAAAAAATTTTTAAATGGGATTCCGTTTGGATACTCAGAGACATAGTAATCCCTAAACGGATGATAAAGCCCAACGATCGTGTCCGCTGCAATAGGAATTTTTCCGTTGAGAAAAAACTGATAGAAAAAAATACATGCGATACTGATAAAAATAAACAGTCCTAGATATGGAATAACCCGCTTCATAATAATTCACGCAATCTAGAACCGAATTTCTCGAGAGAAAAATATTCTGATCGATCAATCGCGGCATCAGAAAGTTTCTGCCAAAGCCTTGCATCGCTCATCAAAGACTTTGTCTTATGGAATAGATCGTTACTATCACTGAAAAAAAATCCGTTTATAGCTTCAGTAATTATTTCTGTTGGACCTCCCGCTCTATAGACGATAGGCACACAGCCTGCAGACATTGCCTCCACTATAGAAATTCCAAAATGCTCTACTGCTTCAGGATGGGTGACACTATCTTCGCCAATTCCTGCGGCATGCCAATAAATTCTGGCTGTAGCATAATACCGAGAGAGCACTGCATATGATACATCTATCAGAAACTCAATAGCATCTGTTCCAGATGCCATATTCTTAAGATCCTCAACATAATCTCTGTCCACCTCCAAAACTGACCCTATGAATACTAATTTCCATCCATGAAAATGCATCTTATGTTTTACGAAAAATTCTATAAGAAACTCCTGTTTTTTAGTATTCTTTCCTCTTGTAAAACGGCCGACACAGAGTATCACTTTTTCTTTCGTTAACCGTAGCGGAATCTTTTTTACTGGAGGATACAATACATGCACGGGTTTATTAAATTCTTTATCAAGATATTTCTTGATAAATTCTGAGTAGCACAGGATGAATTTCGTATTTATAAGCTTAATTGACGCGACTGTACTGCTTGAGAAGTGTGTATCCGGTGGATATTGGACTATTGGCACAACCTTCCTTGATAAAAGAGATGGGATACTCCCATCGCTAATATAAAAAATCACATCATATTGGACTGAATAAAGAAGTCTCTGTGAGGTTGAGATTCCTGATGCAAATATATTTTTGTCTTGTCGTAAGCCCTTTAGAGATAACTTGAACTTAGACTCAGCTTTCTCGATAATTGCACTTTCATCCCAAAACAACGTCACTGAATGCTTCTCAAGAAGCATTGAGGCGATTGAAAGAATATACCGCTCTCCACCACCTAGGGTATCAAGATATGGATCATAAATACCAACTCTCACAGGATAATTGTAGCATGTTTTATGCTTGCAAGAACCTCTATGAGATTGCTATACTCTGTGCATGGATCAGCTATTCATCCCAAACTCTCCAGTCTTTATTGTTCTCTTTATATGGTCAATGCTCTGGAGGGGAATTGCATTATGGAAAGCCGCGCAGTTTAAGCAAAAAAACTGGTTCATTGCACTCCTCATTATAAACACTGCAGGTATTCTTGAAATTCTTTATCTATTCAAATTTGCAAAAAAACCTCTCCTTCTCTCCGAGCTCCGTTTTTGGCAATCAAAATAAATACGAGTATATAAATACTACAGTTGATTCACCTTTGGGTACCGGAATTGCCCTAAATGCATAATCAGCGATGAGAATTTTTGTTTCTTTCCCGTTAACATATGCTTTCCAACCAGGATAGTAATTATCTGAAAGAAATAATAAACCAGGCCTATCAGTTGTCACTCTGTACTGCAGCGAAGTTGGTGAAATATGCTCTCTTTGAATGCCCCCTCTCCCTCCGGACGAAACAGGAATACCTGGATCTTCTTCAAGAAGCAGCGTTGTCAGATAATTGAATTTTTCGGTATAAAATCTCTTTAGTAACTCTCTTTTATCAGTAATTACCTCATACTGAAAGTATAAATGTGGACGAGAAATTGCTTTCGTATTTCTATACAAACTATATAGATCATCAGCATAGAGTAACTTAAAATCCTTATCGTTCCACACAGGAAAAGCCCACGATTGATTTGAATCAGCGAGCGGATGGTAGATAAGATTCACGCCGAGAAGATTGAGTACTCTTTTTACAAATTTACCATTTCTATCAATCTTTACAACAGATCTTTCGGATGGAGTATACTTCCCAGTCGCACTTGAACGAATAAACTCACCGTATCTATCAATATAAAGAGGATCATACCCTTCAATAATCGGTAAACTATAATATGTTCCTACCTGTGCTCCAATATTCCCAAATACTCTCCCATTTCCGATCTCCTTTTGCATGGCAGCAATCACAGGTAAATCTGGAAATACTGACGCTCTCGGATCAAAAGGCATCCATTTCCCAGCAAATCGAATACTATCGAATGCAACGAGAAGGAGCGGGATATAAAGCATGACTGGCATAAACCGAGTAGCTTTTTTCAAAAAAACGGAAACTGTAGTAATTATAAAAAAAAGCGAAAAAAGAGCTGTGGGTAGAAGAAGATTCTTCTTCGCAATGACGAGATGTTCCCCACTGAGAACACTTCCAAAAAGGAGCCAGGCCCATATTCCAAAAAGAATCAAAGCTGGTACAAGGAAGAAAAGTACCGGACGAAGCATTTTTTGAACCAGGGCATCCTTCCATAAATCATACCCAAATCCAGCCAATACAGAGAGAGAAAAACTCACAATCACGATTAAACGAGAGGGTGTGCTCGTAGACAAAACAGGAATATGTGATATGCCTAACAGCTTCAGAAGAGGTGTCTCTATGGTAAAAAGTAGTGAAACAAGAAAAAGTATTTGAAAAAAGAACTGATATTTTGATTTATTTTTTTGTAAAGTAAACAAAGCCAGAGAAAAAGGAATTATCCCTACAAATCCTGCCCACTCAGCATAGTATCCAAACCAATCATTTCTTGTCACTGGATTCCCAAAAAAATCAGGCGCAAACATGGTGACGAGATATTGAAATGGAATACCTCCTGAAAATATAAAAATACTACTCCGGGGAGATAATCCGTAAAATTGAACTGCGGGTAAGATCTGAAAAAGAGATATCAGCAGCCCTAGAAGAATAAAAACAAAAGCTACATAAGAAAACGCGTTTTTCTTGTGTACGAGAAGAAGAAAAATACTATACAAAACACTCGTAATAAGTAGATAGAGACTTGTTTGGAAATGTCCCGAGAAAAACGAAAATGCTATTAATAAGGATGCAAGAAATCCCCAGTATAATTTCCTCGTTGTGACAAGATATGAAATGCTCATGAGCAGAAATGGAAGAAACGATATCGCCATCCCCAACGTTCCATAGGCCATCCATGTAACTATAAAACCACAGAACATCCATGAAACTGAACCAAGCAAGGAACCCTGAATACTTATTCTGTAAAAACGCAAAAGAGTATACATGCCAATCCCTGCAAGTAGTGGCTGAAACAAGACCATCAAACTCCATGCATCAATAAAAGGGAGAATAAGAAAAATAAGATTCATCGGAGAAAACACGGCAGATTGAACATTGGCAAGATGAGGATTGCCAGAAAAACCATTTGGATTCCACCAGGGGATCCTTCCCTGTTTCAACTGATCAATCGTGAAATGCCTCCATGGATAAATCTGATCGATAATATCCGGCATCGCACCATTTTTTACCGGACCCCAATTTCCCTGATTCAAACTCCACGGATGAAAGTGATTTACCTGATAACTAGATGGAAACGGAACTTTCCCTTGAAAAATATACGGAGACGAGAAGACTGCCCAAAGCGAAAGGAGAAAAAGTAGCGGAAGAATACAATGAAATTTTTTAAGCATAGTGCTCTTGTTTACTTTGCTGCAGCTCCCAAAGTTTTGCATATGTCACAAATGCACTATATCCCTGATAGATGCTTTCAATTAAGCCCGCAGTTCCAACAGTGTACCCCCTCTGAGCAATATATGATGAACAAAATGCAGTCAGCATCACTCTGAAAAATCTCCACCAACTCATCCGAGGATGGCCCGCTTCATGACGCAATTGTGCTTCAATAGTTGACCAGGAAAGAGTTTTTGTAAGCATCCCAGATAGATCCCGGTGCGTAAAATGAAGCAAAAAACCATTCAGGACACCAATCTCACCCTTAATCACTGCAGTTTCATGAAGTCGCCCCGACCATCGCATCAATGAATCTGCCCTAAATAACCTCTCTAATTGTTCAATTTTTGGCCATTGGAAGGTATGAAAATAATAATTTCTACGTCTTACTACATATGCAGATACAGTTGAAGGGTGTGCAAGAATCATCTTTATATGAACCGCAAGTTCTTTAGAGACACGTTCATCAGCGTCTATATAAAACAACCAGTCTCCTGTCGCCTTTTGTTTTGCATAGTTTCTCCTTTTTGCAAAATCATCTGCTACATACTCATAAACAGTTGCCCCAAGCCTCGTTGCTATCTCCCTCGTTCTATCTGTTGATGCAGTGTCGATAACAATAATCTCATCACAAAATGATACTGAGCGTATGCAATCAGCTATCATTTCCTCTTCATTTTTCGTGATGATCAGTGCACTAATTTTTTGCATGCTCTATCCTGAACGTACCCTTTCCCAAACGCTGCAGAAAAAAATCAATAACTGCTCGTTTCTGCCACGTTCTGCCACGAAAAAGATAGGAGAAACCCTCTCTCAAAATAGCGAGCTTAGCCCGATAAGGAGCGTATTTCATAGCAAACAGCATTCTATTTCTCGTAATAAAGTATTCCTGGAGCAATGATCCGGATCCGCCAGCTGATTTAGCATTTTTATGCCACATTATTGCATCCGGTATGAAATAGAGGTGATATCCTGCTCTCTTTATCCGCATGCTCAAATCAATATCTTCATAATAAAGATAATATCTATTATCAAACATCCCTACCTGATCGAGAATCTCTTTCGGAAAAATAATACAACACCCTGTCGCAAATGTTGTCTCACTCACCTCAGCAAACTGACCAGTATCAACCTCATCTACTCCGTTATGTGATGCAAGCACGTTGTCCCAATCTATAATTCCTCCCGCATACCAGATAACTTTTCCTCGTTCAGCTTCTTTATATCGCTCGTAGTGAAACTCACTTCCCGGATAAAAATAAATTTTCGGTACAAGAATTCCCATCGGTCTTTTCTCACGAATAAACGCTGCGACAGCTGTCAGAAAATGTTTGTCAATAATGGTATCATTATTAAGAACTGCGACATATTCTGACCCATCTTTAAGCGCACGCACAATGCCACTATTCATACCTCCCGTATAACCTAGGTTTTCTGTATTTCGAACGATATAAATACGCGCATTCTTATGCGAGATTGTCTCAGACGGAAACGGATCGGGAGAATTATTATCGATCACATAAATGGAGAGCTGTAAGTCTGCAACCGGAACCATTGCACAAAGAGAATCGATACACGCTTTTGTATTAGCAACATCACGATAATGAAGAAGAACGAATCCGATTTTTTTCATACTAATTTGACGTAATGATATGGACGCGTGACTGTGTCAAAACAGCCGGATACTGCAACTGAGTCATCATCTGTACCTGATAAAGATTTGATCCGGGATCAAGTGTAATTGGTTGAGAGATAAGGAGTTGTGGCTGACCTCCCTGCAAAGAAACCTGCGAAAACCATACAGGATGCTGCGCTGTTGCATTATACAACTGAACATACGCAGTCTGATTTCCGGTGGGAATAACAACCGAAGCTTCAAATGTCACAGTCTGAATGTTTTCATACTTTGAGCTGTCTATATATGCAGAAGCACCCCCTACGTCCACCCACGTGTTACTCGTCACTGTTCCCGTACCCAATGTAATGTAGTATTCTTCAGCACCAGTGACCGATTGAGGAGATGTACTTGTCTGGAGTTGTTGTGACGCGGTTGCCTGAAAGATCGCATCATACAATTCAGGGACACAAGTTTTCGTATCACAGATATCTCGATCTATGTTTTTATTCAGAGCACCGACGACCTGCATCGACCCTGCACTCTGCTTTCCTTTCAGCACAATGTAATTCAAAAACATAAGATTTACCAGCATAAATCCAAAAAATACGAAAACAAAAAATCTCCAAAACCAGTGCTCTTTATGCCTCATACATCTGAGCCGTGTTGTAGTTTACGTTGAAATGTATAAATAATTTTTTTAATCGGATTATGGGTCTCGTGTATTTTTGCTGTTATATGCCAATACCGTAATTCCTTGACTCTTAAGGTTTTAGAACTAATATTGCGCAAAATATTCACTTTATCATCTACAAATTGTTGCTTCTCCCAAACATACGAATAGACAACAAAATAATAAAATGCCATAAGAACAGAGAGCATGAATCCATGCACACCGTCCTTATATCCTTTCTGGGAATAAAATCGCCTTATAAATTCTCCCATCGACTCTCCAACCGCGTCCTTCCAGGAAAAACGATATTGCCCATAACCGACACTTTCCTTAGTCAAACTCCCTGCTTTTTGTTTGAGAATGTTTTCAGCCTCATTCGGAGCATAGATCATGAACATCTTTTGAAGAAACTGCGTAACAGTCTGATAATTTTCGTGGAGAATATGATGCGCTAATTTCCCAATTACTCCGTCGACATGGATTTGCTCATGCACATGCACCTCAGGAAACTTACCACTCCCTTTCTGAAATAATCTGAGCTGGTAATCCGGATACCAACCTGTGTGCTGCATCCACTTACCAAAAATAATATTTTTCCTCGGAATAGCATAGCCTCGTACTTCGCTGGCTGATTCATCGTTGATTACCTGCACGATCTCTTTAGCTAAATCCTCATCAATCTGCTCATCAGCATCGAGATTTACAATCCAATCGCCTGTTGCTTTCGTAAACCCGAAATTCTTGTTTACATTGAGCATCAGATTATTTGGCTTACTATATATCTTTGCATGATATTTTTTTGCTACCTCAACTGTTGCATCGCTAGATTGATTATCAACTACGATAATCTCATCAGCAAATGACACTGATTTTAAGCAGGCAGCAAGCCTCTTCTCCTCATTATATGCAGAAATTACGACTGATAATTTTTTCATTAACTCCTTAATTGTAATCTGACCATTTTCCAATCAGCAATAAGCTGTTTTTTTGCAAGTAGCAACATCATCGCTGCATAGACACAAGCTCCAATAACAATCACTATTAACAGTGTTGGAATTGAGCGTATGACAAGAGGACCAATACTCCAAATAACCACACTCATCGTCACTGTCGCAACAAAAGGACGCACAACTAGTCCGAAAATCCGAATCGGGATGAACTTATTTGTAAGAAATACAACAAGAACTACTGAGGTAGAAATGATCGCTGAGGCAACGGCTACTCCGGTAAAACCCATCATCATAATTGCAAGCGGGGTAAGTACCCATGTTGCAATCGTCCAAAAAATCATCAAATATAACGTGATCTTAATTTTTCCTATCGCATTGAGTGCATTCGTCAGAGGTGTTGAAATCGCTGATAGCGCGGCATTAATCCCAAAAAATAACACGGAGAGCAAGGCGGGTTCCCATTTTTGATACCGAGGTATAAGCACAATCAGATACGGCATAAGTAACACCATGCCGGTAATTATAGGTAGAATAAAGAAAATAACGGCAAAAACAGATTTCTCAATCGCCTTCCCAAGATATTCCTTCTCTTCTGAGAGTCGTGAAAATGAAGGAAACGTAATACGAATTACATTATCCATTATCAAACGCAATGGCATAAGCGCCCATTTCTGTGCAAAACCGACATACCCTAACATAGGTTTTGTAAGTACAGTACCCAAATACAGTATCAGCAACTGATCCTTTGCAAGCGCAAGTAGACTATTCGCCTGGAATGGTGCTCCGAAAGCTAAGAGACGCTTCGCTACGATTTTCGAAAACCCGATCCCGATATCCCATGGCTGTATAAGATAAAGAGTAATTGTACCTGCAATCCCTCTTGCAAGAACCGCATACGTAAAGCTTGTTATCCCAAATCCCTGAATCGCTAAAACCAAAATGATGCAATTAAAAAGAAGCGTTTCGACAATTTCGGGAATCACTAGTTTTTTGAAATTCAAATTTCTCTCAAGAAGAATCGAAGGAATAGTCTTCAAAGAAGAAAGGAAAAATGCAGCTAATAACGCATGGTAGAGCAGCATTCCCTGATCATCCAGATTATAAAAATGTCGTATTGAACCTGTTAACAATACGCCTACAACAATAACAACACAGACTAACGTCATTTGAATAGTAAACGTCGTCCGAAGGTCTTCCTTGGTCAACGCTTCTTTCTTCTGTATCAAAGCCGCTGCAAGACCGATATCTGAAAAGTATGAAAAAAATACAATCACTGTTGAAACGAGAAAGAAAATCCCGTAATCAGCTGGCGAAAGATAAACGGTAAGCAAAAATGTGACGATTTGTCCGATCAGCTGGACGAGAAACGTTCGGGAGACTAATGCAACAACTCCATGAATTGAACGCTTTGTAACTGTCGCGATGTCGAGCTCTTGCATAATCCAATACGGGGAAATTAGAATCTTCTATTTTGGATATCCCAAAAAAGTATAAATGTCTCAAGCATTGCCCTAATAATAACTGATATATTTCCTCCACTCTGATCGCCATATTTTCTTGAGAAATGTGTAACTCCTACCTGCCTTACCTGGAGATTCTTTGCTTTCGCTTTTGCCAGTATCTCAGTTGTAATCATCGCTCCTTCGGATCGTAGAGGCATAATCTGCTCAATCGCTTCCTTTTTAAACATCTTAAATCCACAGTCGATATCCCTGTAATAAAATCTGAAAAAAAGAAAATCCCATATCTTCAGGAGTAACATCAGAACATGTCGCATAAAATTATCCTGTCGATGCTGTCGGTAACCGATCACAATGTCAGAAGCATCGATCTGATCAAGAAACCTCGTCACCTCTTCAAAATCGAACTGCAGATCACCGTCGGTGAAAACGATATATTTGTACTTTGCATGTTCAAATCCAGCACGAAGTGCAGCCCCATACCCTCGATTAGGATGGAGACTTATTACCCGAAGATTCTTATTTTCTGCCTCAAAACGTTTTGCAACCTCAAGCGTTTTATCTGACGATCCGTCATCAACCATCAGTATTTCCCACTTCTTTGCTACCTGCTCAGCGACAGGAATAGCTTTTGTCACAACTGCCTCAATATTTCGTTCCTCGTTCCAAAAAGGAAAAAATATTGATAACTCTTCTACTTTTTTCGTCATAATAGCCGCCTTCTCCAGGAGAATATTATACCAGTTACCAGTCCGAACATACTAATATAAGTGATCATATCTGCAACATTTTCTACATCTGTACCGACATATTTAGCCTCAATAATGTGCTCTCCTGGTGGGACCATCACCGAAATTCCACTTTTTTCAACCTGATATTCAACCTCGTCACCATCAACATAAACCTTCCACCCCGGAAAATACGCAAGATTGAGATGAATCCTACTCTGCATCTTGGCACGTACATTTACAGAAAATACCTGTGTCTTATTTTTATCGTCTGCAAATACCGCATTCCCTGAATCTACACTAAACCTGCTTATTGGCACATCTGCAGGCACTAATGGACGCATGAATCCGATCGGAAGATACTCATCAGAGATTCTTGAAGTGTCCCAACGTAATGTTTCCTGTTTCACATAGTCACTAGCGGTTTTCTGCACAATAGTTTGCGGCACAAAAAGCTTCGCATAAAATGCCACAAGTAATCCTACACTCACTCCAAGTATTAATACCTGAAAAGCTCTCGTTTTTTTTATAAAACCGACCTCTCCAATCAAAAACCAGATTAATGCACCACCAAGAAATGAAGAGAAAAATGAAATCACACTCAGAAATCTCCACGGGTACTGAATAAACGATAAAACCGGCACTGCTTTCCAGATTGGTTTTGAGAGATCCGTACTAAAAAACACCGAAAGAAGCAGGAATATAAACGCGACGACAATCGCAATAGCAGATTTTTTCTGTTTTCTCAAAACAAACGGTAGCAAGAGAAGTGAGGCACCCGCTAACAAAATATGAATTTTGCCCATACGGAATGAGAGACCATCTACGCAACCTCTTACTGAACCACCGTATCCCCATGAACTCTCCCAGAGCTGCGGGAGACAGATGTAGTGCTCACGAAAATCTGCTGCCCCACCTACCTGCGAGATTACATTTGTGTATCCCATCTCAAGCAATGCAGGTACCCAATAAAACGCACTGAGCAGTAATCCAAAAAGAAACGACAAGTACATAAAATAAAATGATATTTTCTGATCTTTTCTAAGGGAGAAAAGGGTGAGAAAAAGAAGCAGCATCACGAGAAACGGAGTCACCATAAGACCAGTCAAGTTATGAGATGATAACAATGCTGCATATGAGAGACCAGCAATTGCGACATATCTGAACTTACCTAACTCATATGCCTTAATAACTCCATAGAAAACAAGTGGGATAAACGCATACCCAAAGAACTCACCTACAGCTCCCCTGACATATATATTTACTGCGTGATACGGAGCATACACATAAAGAAGCGCTGCAACTACCCCTCCTGCCTTCCCCCAATACATCTTTGCCAAATAATACATCCCGACTCCACTCAGCAAAATACCAAACGTCATCATGAGCTTCGTTGCGATCAATGCATCTGCCCCAAAGAACATAAAAAAAGCTCCTACATAATAGGAGAAGGGACCATAAAAGGAAAATATCGGATACCCATAGCCATATCCAAGATCAGGTACCCATCTCACAGGTAACATCCCATCATGCAGTGCTACCGACATCTGCTGCACCCTTGCTACCTGAGTGTCGTCATGTACCGGGAAAAAACCCTGAATAAAAATTGGAGCGAAACTCCAATATGATGCAAAAAGAACCAGGCATAAGCCTAGTAAAGGTAATAGATTTTTTTTCATCTTACTTTCTTTTTTATACTCATCAGGAGAATTAGCGTGAAACTTATCACACTTATTATATCGCTAATTAACCTAATTTGCGTTTCCTTAAACACAGCGACCACCTTATGCTCTCCTGCTGGAACCTTAACACGCATGAGACCCTCAGGATTTTTATACGACACATCTACTACGCTTCCGTCGACTGTCACATTCCAGCCGGGAAAGTATACTTTGTTAATCGTGTAGGTTGCCTTATGGGGGGCATTTGTCCAAAACACAACACTATTCGTCGTCACAATTATTTTCTGTACTCTTCCGTCACTCGTTATAACTTTTTCCTGCTGCCACGATATTGGAATATCTTTAACCCAGCGTGGCATGTACTCCTGACGGACTGTAGTTGTATCAAGATTTGTCGCATAGTAGCTATCAGGTTGGTTTGTAACCTGAACATGTGATAGCATCTGCCAGGATGAAAAAAGACCTGCAATAATCAGTATAAGACCTACAGTTCGAGACTCCCATTTTTTAAGCACTGAAAAAATAAATGCGACGAGAAAAGACACCGCAAAAATCGTCATTGATAAAAAGCGGAACGGAAACTGTACAAACTGCACAGGAAGAACTGACCAGAAAATTGCGCTTCCGCTAGTAGCAAAAAATGCTGAACAAATTCCGATAAAAAGAAATAAAATAACAAACGAATGTGCCCGTGCCTTCTCACGCTTTCTTAAAAGAAGTACAAGCACGACCGTTAAGACAATATATGTACCGATTCCAACTAACGAAATGCTACTGAAGTACTGTGACCAATCGGAGACTGTAATATTACTAAAAACAGTGTATCGCAGATCAAAAATAGAAGGGATCCAAAAAAATGCTGCTGCACCTATACCAAGAAAAAGAGAACTAAAGATGAATATTACACTCTCTCGCTTCTCTTTCTCAGATATCATTTTTAACAACATGTAGCACACAAGTAAACCGATAAAAAAAACCGAAAGTGTGTTATGAGAAAGAATCAACATTGCAATTGCTAATGAGGTCCACATAACGCTTCTTCTCTCGACCTGCCAAAAAAGAAAAGGAGCAACTGTAAGAGAAAGTAGCTCACCAAGAGATCCCCTCTTATACAAATCATAAAGATGATAAGGGGCATAACCATAAAAAATACTTCCTGCAAGGGAAGGGAGACTTGAAAAACTTCGTCGCAACCAGAGAAACATGAAAAGCACTGATCCGATTACTGAAGTGCCAAATAAAATCTTAATTGTATCTGTGTACGAGAATCCGAGGATATGCACCGGGATACCAAGGTACATAAATCCTGGATATAAAAAATTTGCTACAGGGTATCCATAACCCTGATTTAACCTCTGGAGGAAGCGGACAGGAAATTGACCATCCCTAAATGATTCATAAAATGCACTGAAGCGAATTATCATCCACTCCCCATCATCAGAAACAAAAAATCCCGACCTAAACAACGGCATCACTGCCGGCAACATGAGAATACACAGCAAACCGAACCAGAGAAGAAATGACTTATGGTGTTGTTTCCAGTACGACATATGCTTGATCTGTTATGGGAAATGACACAATTTCCTGACCATTTGCAACAACGACCGGACGCTGCGGATAATAAAATCTCTCAAGAATTGGTAATGATCTTGAATCTGCCTTAGAAGTAATGATCAGTGTATGAGGCTTGCTCATATCTTTCTCCCAATCAATCGCTTTGTAACGATATTTCCCGAATGACTCTACTTTGCTAAATCCTTCTGAATCATCAGGAAGACGCTTTACTGTCTCCTGAAAGTCTTTTGGTGGGAAGGGAAGATGATAAAGAAGAGACGAATAAATAAGATCCGTATCCTTATCAATCAGAATCTCTACATACTTTGACTCATTTGCCTTTAAATAATCTGCTAAGGCTGCATCTTCACTTCTCCATTGGGGGGCATAAAATACCGGAAATCGATTATAGTATGAAACAAAGTAGTACAGCATATTAAATATAAAAAATATAGAAATCACTATAATACCTCCGTAACGAATACTTCTTCTTTTCTGGGTAACAAAAAAACGAATCACCGCGATACATCCGGTGGCTGAGAAAACAACCAGTGGAACAATAAGAAAAAACCCCCTCGTTGCATGTGGCGCTTCTCTCGTCGTCGCTGCAACAAGAATCACAAATACCGCCCACAAAAGAAAGAAAATAAAATATTTCACACGCGCTTTGAAAGATACAATGAGTCCGACACAGAAAAACAGTAACTCAATACTATACATCTGGCCTACATTTCCGATTCCATGATTCCCATGAGTTGACCCTGTAAGAAAGAGAAAAGACATCGAAAAATAGGATAAAATATTCTGCATGTACTGGAATAGAGATAATACAAATGAGTTGAAGAACAGTTTCGTAAAAATCGGGGGAAGCACGACCAAGTACGAACGAAATTCGAGTATTCTCGACTGAACCTCAGCACTTGTGAAAAGCAAAGTACCCCTTGTAGATGAATAACCACCACTCTGCATGACATGAAGGAGAAAAATCCCGCAGAGTACAACGAGTAAAGAAGACACTAGGATTTTTTGTCTTACACTTCGGACAAACTGATCTGGCCTATAAAGTAAAAACATGCCTATATACAGGAGAGGGGTAAAAACACGCGCAATATTGTATGTATACAAAGACAGACTCCCAATAAAAATACTAAAAAGAAATAGGGCAATACTTTTTTTGCGCAATGAAACAAAGTAGAGATATACACCGCTAAGAATAAAAAACAATGCTGGTGTCACCTCGAACGCACCTCGGGAAAAATGAAGATGCCATGGATTAACTGCGAGCAAAAAGGAAGCAACAAGTGGCAAAACCATATCCTTCTTGCCTATCATCTCTCGCAGAAGAAGATAGAGAATAACAATACTTATACTTCCAAAGAAGGCTGAGACAAAACGTACTGCAAAGGCATTCGGTCCAAATATCCATACAGGCAATGTCGAGAGATAGATATAACCTGGCAATTTATACTCTCCAAATGCCTTAAACAGGACAGGGTACCCTTGCCCATACTCATCTCTTCCAGTCTGGACTATACTATACGCGTTATATCCAATCGAAGTTTCATCCTGCTGTAAACCGTTTGGAATCGAACTGAGCAAATTAAACCTGAGAAAAACTCCAAGTAATAAAATCCCTGCAAAAATAAGTATACTTGCACGGCTAGTTATGAAAGACTCTTTTTTGAACAAACCAAGCATATAATATGAGTATGACTATACCTATTATAGTGAGATACATACCAAATACAAATGAATCCGGCCAATAATAAAAAACAACATCATGTTCACCTTCTGGCACAAAAACACCAGAAAGCGCATGATTGACCTGTAGCAACTCCTTTTCTTTCCCGTCTATCAACACCCTCCACCCTGGGTAAAATGTTGAGGAAAGTGCGAGCACAGAACCTCCATCGCTCTTTGTTTTAAAAAGCATCCGATCACTTTCTGCAAAAAACTGCGTGACTTTTCCTCTCTTCATGCTGAGCGACTGATTAATCTTGCTTTGAAGTATGACCGTCTTTCCGATATCAAAATCCTTATCAAAAACTGTATCTGTAAAAGCTTCCGGATCTTTACTTACTACAACTGAAGACACTAACCTCGCTCGTGGAAAGGCGTTTTTATTTTCATAGATACTCCAACCGTCCTGATGAAATACCCGTTGAAAGGATGTTTCTGGAAATGTCTTCTCAGAGCTCGCATTCTCGTCCCTATCGAGAATGTATTTTACTGAAAGTAGATTGAGGACCCGAAGACGTGCATCATTCTGTAGAAACGACCCTTGACCGGAAGACTGTGGAGCAATAACTGCATTTGACCGAGTCGTACTATCGAACGATCTTGGAAAAGTACCATCTCGTGTCGCGTACAATAATTCTCCATATGCTGCAGGGTAGAGAGGATCATAACCTTCTGCCGAATAAAGAGACTGTTGAGTCTGTACATTTGACTCCATCACTGCATTACCAAAACTCCAAAATCTGTCACCATTACTGGTGAGTGTGCGTAATTCCTGCGTGATCTTCGTATCTGGATAAACTGTCTGCAGAGGAACAAAAGGATTAAATTTCTGAAAAAAGAAAAAAGATTCTACAAGTACTATCCCGAGAAACACAACACTACAAGTCCTACTCCATGCACTTTTAAAGAAACCGATAAGAAAGAGTATGCAAACTCCTGCAAATAATGAGAGGGAAAGAAATATATTTTTCTCCTGATAGAATTCTTTTTGTTGGAACGAGAGCAATAACAGACCCAATACAAAGAGCAAAAAAAATAACAACTGCTGGATCTTCGTTTCCCCTCTCAACCATGCCTGAAGACCAAAACCTGCAAGAATACTCAGACAGAAACTTGACAAAAAAATCATATTTGAAGGAGAGCTTGTCGAAAACAGAGGAAGCGGAAAGCGATAAAAGATCTCAGAAAAAGGTGTTCTTGTCGTAAATAGCAGTACAATAAAAAGAGCCGATGCAAACAACACAACAACTCTATGTTTTTTCCACTGCCAGAATCCAATAAATGAAAAAAGGAGCACTCCAACCCCCACACTCATAGCTTTTGTCGGATATGTCTCATTTGCAATAAAATTTCTACTGACTGGATTGCCATATATATCAGGAATCATAATCATGATAAACTGCCACGGTTGAATGAGTAGCTTCTCAACAAGAAATCCGTATTGTTGAGGAACACGTGCAGAGAGCAGAAGAAGCTCTATACTTGGTACAAGCTGTATACCTGCGATTACCGTTGCAAGAAGGATCAGAAACCCTATCTCATATATCTTCTTTTGCGTCACAAAAAATGAAAGTCTTTGTGAAAAAAGAATATAAAAAAGGAGAAATAGATATGCAACTACTGCTACCTGAAGATGACCAACGAGGAAAAACAAAGTGACTGACAAACAAAACAATACTATCCTCAAACCGGTCCGTTTTTCTCTGAGTAATTCATAACAATATAATGCGACCGGAAGCAGTGCGACTCCAAAACCAATTGTATTATATTCCAAAAATACAGTCATAAAAAGTGAATAGCTGTAGGAGACGCTACTTAAGAGTGAAGGGATTACGCCAAGTCGCAACTTCCTTGCAAAAAGATACATAAACACACTTGCGATGAAACACTGAAGATAGACAGAAAAACCCCACGCGGTTGGCATCGAGAAAAGAAAAAATAAGATATTTACTGGGTTAAACACAGATGACTGGATATTTGCGAGTAATGGGCTGCCTGAAAAATTATACGGATTCCAAAGTGGAATTCTACCGGATGAAATTTGTGAAACGACTAATTGCTTCCATGGATACAGTTGCTGAATAGTGTCAAAATACTGTGCCTTATTCGGAAAACTCCCGGGATTAAAACCGAGAATTGTTTCATATTTCCAAGGAACGTACTCTGCAACGAGGAGATCTCCAGGAAAAGGCACCTTGCCGAAGAAAAAAAACTGATAGAAAAATATCACTGACACCGTGAGTAGAAACAGAAATGATCGAATCATTTGTGTCATGATATTTTTTTCCTGAGGATTACTGTGAGCGAAAGAAACAAAACTCCTACGACGGAGATGACATCAGCAGCGAATCTCAATTTACTTTCCTCAAGCTTAATTTCGACCATGTGGTCTCCTTTTGGTACGGGGAAAGTAATTAAACCTCTATAATGTTCATTCTGAAACTGAATCGGTACTGAGACACCATCTACATAAACCCGCCAACCGGGAAAATACTGTGTATTACTCACTAACTTTATGTCAGTTTCTGCACTTACTGAAAACTTCTGAAAATTTGAACGCTTCTGTAATCCCCATACCTCTCCTCTACCCTCAATCACTGAAATTCTCTCTTTAGGGTATGATTTTGCAGGACCTGCTGACCAAATCACATCGGTCTCACCATAATAAGTTGAATTTAAAGGAAAATTCCAATAATAAGACTCCTTTATCTGATCATACCCTTCCTTTGGAAACCAGTATGTCATTGAAGAAAAAATTATCAGAAAAGAGATGAGATAAAAGTACACAGTCTTTCTAATAAACTTCACATAGATAAATCCGAGCAGAGAAGTTGCAAACACAACAACTGAAAGAAACCTCCAAGGAAACTGAAACTGTCTGAGAAAAGAAATATTCTCCCAAAACAGAAGTGAGAGATCACTCATGAAAAAGAAAGACGAGATGATGAGGAGCAAACTGAATTTTTTTAAAAGCATCCAAATACCAAGAAGAAGTGGGGCCACATGAAATACTCCAAGTTGAAGTGCAATATTATCTATCTGGAGAGACTTTGTATCAAAAAAATTCGGGATAAAAAACTTCCAGAGGGGAGGAAATCTCTCTCTATAGAGTTCTTTCATAAACAAATCACCATATGTATATTTATGCTCCATAAGAGCAGGAAGCCAGTAAAAAGCAGAAAGCATAAGACCGAGCGCTAACGAGAATAGGGAATATACAAGAATCCGTCTCGTACGTGAAAAAAAGAAAATAAAACACATACTGACACCGAAAAACAATAGACTTATTGAGTTATGTGAGAGAATAAGAAACGACACAGCGACTGACGAAAGTGCGAGAAATCCTGCATTTTTTGTTTGCGAATACCGTGTAAGAAAATACAACACAAACGGGAGAAATGCATATGTATAAATCTCTCCAAAACTTGCCCGTATTGTGAGATCAATCAAGTGAAAGGGCGCAAACTGATACAACAATGTGATGAGAAATGCTTTCTTTTGGTCTTTAAAAAACGCTTGTGCAAAAAGATACATCCCTATTCCGGAGAGCAAAAAGCTGATCAGGAGCGAAAGCTTAAATGACCACACAAGCCCTAGACCTATCAGAAGAAAGATAGATGAAAAAAGATACGGAACGTGATAGATAAAGATAAATAACGGCATCCCGTATCCATAATTCAGATCCCCTGCCCACCTGACCGGAAATTGCCCTTCAAGAAGCGCCTTATAAAAGGCTCCAATTCTCGGCAGATGCACAAGTCCATCATGAGTGTGTACAAGGTCAGAAGAAAATAGTGACGCTGAGAGAGGGAGGATTGAGATAAGACAGATTAGCAGTAATATTTTTTTCATACCGATATTCATCGCATCTTTGTCAGAAGAATCGGATACTTCGTACTCATCGGTTTTTCAATTCTCTTCACGAGCTCGAGATCCTGAAGAGCAGGCGGTATCACCTTTACCTCTTTCAATACGACTATGACTTCTCCATCCTCCCGGGCTTTATACATCTCCTCATCTAACTTATCCAATGGCCATTTCGGTAGAATTCTGACATTGCTATCTCCCCAGAACTCTAAATAAAATGCATATGGATATAGCCCAAATGTCCCCTGGGTTGAGACCGTCACGTTCTCTGTTGCTGATTGATTTCGTATATATGAAAATACATCGCTTAGCCCATATCCTGAAGGATGTTCTGCAACGAGTTGATTATAATCTGCTGTGGGCATCGGTGCTTGTATGGGATTTACAAGCAGTAACGTGACGAACCGAAGTGGAAGTATAAGCAACAGTACAAAAATCCCGCTGACTATCAACTTTCCCATTTTCTTCTCCCAAAGAAGTGAAATCGTATATCCTGCTACTAAAAACGCATATGGAGTCATAAATAGTAAGTAGCGCGGAAAAATCTGCCTCCCTGCAACTGCAAACGCAATAATTGGTCCGATCCAGAGGAAAAATAACACGATCCCCTCTCTCCTTTTTACTCGGATTGTTACCACAAAACCTATCAATACAGCACACAGCACCAAGGGTGTGTAATATGCAATTAACCAGGTTGAAAAAACATACGCATTACCTACCACAAGAGCGAAAGGATTTTTCACTAATTCCTCTATTGGTTGTTGAAATTGCTGATTTTTTATCAGAGAAGCCTGATATGCTCCGGAAACACGCTGCAAATTATTCATTCCTTCAGACAGAAGTACGACGATTCCAATAC
>JBDKFM010000017.1:0-20527 GCA_039798685.1 Candidatus Parcubacteria bacterium
ACTGTATATACTGCTCATAGTCTTTAGTCTTTTTATAACTTACTCTGTATTTCCACTTATGAATCCAGGGAAAATAGCAGCCTATTACACAAACTTCCTTTCTTATGTCTCAGGTAACAAATCGACAACAGACTATTATGCCTTCTTCGATAAAGATGTCCCTGAAGACTACGAGGTCGCTGCGTTTTTAAATCTCCATCTTAAAAAAAATGACTCGATTTTTCTCTGGGGAAACAGCGCACAGATCTATACACTGACAAATACTCTCCCCCCGGGAAGATATGCCGTCGCCTATCACATAAATTCAGAGGCTGCTTTTTCAGAAACACAAGAAGCGATCGATCTGAAAAAACCGAGATATATCGTCATCCAACCGGGCATCGCTCTTCCGCAACTTCACTTGAGTGCATACTCCTATTTGGCGACAATCGGCGCGACGGATATATATGAAAGAACATATTAAGACACTGACTGCAGACAACATAACACGTTCAATGATGGCAACGTCAGTTGTGCTTTTCGTTGTGCAACTTGGCATCATCCTCTTCTCTTATCAGAATCTTCCGCCTGTAATTCCTCTTTTTAATCAACTACCATGGGGAGCGGAGCGTCTCGGAACCAGACTTAGCATATTTCTTCCGTTCACGACAGCGCTGATATGCGCATTTACGAATCTCGTTCTTGCGAGTATTACCTACAATGCAATGCCTCTCGTGGCACGGATAATGGGAGTAACAAGTTTTCTCGTTTCGCTTCTCTGTCTTATTTTTACAATACGAACTATACTATTAATAACCTAATATGATGATCCAGTACTCCCTGTTTTTTCTTCTCGGATTTCTCATTACGGCACTTCTGACACCTCTTGTCATCACACTTATGAAAAAATGGCACGTTGTTGATGATCCTTCCTCACGTATACATCCGGGAATTATTCACAACAAACCAATTCCCAGAGGAGGTGGACTCGCTCTTTTTCTCGGAGCACTCATCACATCCCTCCTACTACTTCCTTTTTCTTTGCAACTCAGCGGCATCTTTATAGCCGCATCACTAGCGATGCTCGTCGGACTTTATGATGATACGCTCAATGCAAAAGGGGAAGATCTTTCACCATACATACGCTTCCTGACAAATATCCTCTGCGCTGTGATCGTGGTACTCTCTGGCGTGACGATACAATTTGTCACAAACCCATTCGGAGGAATACTTCTCCTCAATGAGCCACTCGTCACACTGAACGGAGTCTCCGTATCCCTCGCACATGGCGTTACGATCCTCTGGATCGTCTGGGTAATGAACATGCTGAACTGGAGCAAGGGAGTTGACGGACAGATGCCAGGTATTGTAGGAATCTCGGCACTTGTAATCGGACTATTAAGTCTACAAACAGCAGGGACTCAGTATGGCCTCCTCGATGCAAATCTGTCATTTATCGTTAGCGGTGTCTCGTTCGGATTTCTTCTCTACAACTACTATCCTGCACGGATTTTCCCAGGTTACGGTGCGACTGCACTCTACCTCCTCCTTGCCGTTGCATCAATTCTCTCAAGTGCAAAACTTGCAACTGCTGTACTGGTCATGGGAATCCCAACTATAGACGCGCTCTTTACAATCGCCAGACGAATACTCTCAGGAAAATCGCCATTCTGGCATGACAACAAGCACCTACACCATCTCCTGCTACGCATGGGACTGAGTCAGAGAAGTATCGCATTGTCATACTGGCTGTTTTCTGCTATATTGGGAACGATTTCCCTCTCGCTTGAGAGCAAAAGTAAGTTTTTTGCATTGAGCATGCTGGTAGTCCTTGCAGGAGGGGCTTTGCTATTTTTACATTTTATCCTTCGGAAAAGCGATGAAACGGTCACTACGTAATGTCTTACGACTACTTCGACCTCGCCAATGGATTAAAAATCTAGCAATTTTTGGTGCAATTACGTTCGGCGGAGAACTCTTCAACCTTCCTGTACTGACAAATGTTATCTACGGATTTCTTATCTTCTGCGCCGTTTCCTCAGGAATTTATATCATCAATGACATTTTTGATAGGGAAAAGGACAAACTCCACCCTTTTAAAAAATTCCGACCCCTTGCACACGGGGATATCTCACTCGGAGTAGCGATCTTTCTGGCGATTCTTCTCATCGGCTCTGCAACAATAGCGAGTTATTTCATCAACCCCGCTTTCTTTCTTATCACAATGATTTACCTGCTCCTTCAGTTTTCGTACTCTGCATTTCTCAAACATATTACTGTCATTGATATTCTTGCACTTGCAGGAGGCTATATCCTACGGGTCTATGCAGGTGAATTTGCAAGTGATAATCACATCTCAGTCTGGCTGCTGCTGACGACAATTTCACTCTCCCTCTTCCTTGCTGTCGGAAAAAGAAGATCTGAACTTACACTCGTGTCAACATACTCAAGCGCACAAATTTCAGCAATCAGAAAAACACTCTCACACTACTCCGACCGATTACTTGATGTCTATGCATCTATTTTTGCTACTTCAACCTTCATCACATATTCGTTATTTACCTTTTTCCAGGATGAAACACCACTTTCGATAACAAACCAACTCCTCCTTCCTGATTATCTGCCGAATTATCTCAACAGAAAATGGTTGATGCTGACAATTTTTCCTGTCGTGTACGGACTGATGCGCTATCTGCAGGATATCTATGAGAAACATGAAGGAGAAAGCCCTGAGAGGGTCATTATTTCGGATAAACCACTCTTAATCAATGTCATTTTATGGGTACTTCTCGTCGTGATTATTATCTATGTAATCGGTGGATAATGATATTTACTCTTTCTTTTGAGCGTACTGTGCGCTGATCCATCCCTTAACTCCGCTTTGTAATGAGATCTGATACCATCCCTCAATCTCCTCGATAACTTCATACTCTTCACCAGGTGACACACGGCCAATCTCTACACCAGCAAGTGAACTATCATCCCGTACCCTGAGAAATCCCGTTCCTGTCTCAAGAATTATGATTTTCGTGACGGATATCCCAGGTGTCGGTGTGGCAGATGAGGATGCGACCTCCGAAGCACCAGCGATAAATGCGGGATCTATTCCGAGATACCCCTTGGCAACAAGCTTAAACCCATTCGTCGCCCTTATCCGAATGGATTTAATTTTATAACCCGCCTTCTGCAACGTCAACGTATGATCTGATTCTGTGAGATCAGAGACCTGCAAGGGAGTTTTCCCTTTTGCGACATCATCGATAAATACTTCTGCTCCTTCCGGAATTGAGACAATCGTGAGTTCATTTATTTTTTTATCAGGAAGCGTGGTCAGTGAGATCACAACACCCTCTGAAGATGCACCCTCTGCAAACTTTCGGTCTACAACAGTCAGTACTGATTTCTCAATCGTGATTTTTTCCTGAAACTCTGCAAACGATCCTTCTGTCGGAACAAGACGAAGTGTGTATTCACCAACAGGCAACATCTCCTGCACTTTTTTCACTCCCACATCATCTGACTTCGGACATCTGCAAAGAGGCGTTGTCCCAAGATACTCTCCGTTGAGATATACCTTACTTTGCGGTGAAGCGGTCACCTGCAACGCTCCTTTATCATTACCTTTGAGAAAAAAAATGTAGAACGCAATTCCTGCTGCTCCGAGTATAAAGAAAAAAAGTAAAATAAAAAGTGCTTTTTTCATGGTGGCGATGAAGGATATCACTATAGCACAGGCGGGAACTTTTTCTCAATCGCTATAACAGTAGTTTTTCTTTAAGTAACGGCGTAATCAGTAACACAGACTGCCGTCGATGATTTAGCTGACGCATCTGATCAACTGAGAGCGACTCATCATGATAATACCTCCCTAATGACGGAAGGAAAAAAAACAGACGGTAGGGAAGACCGTCACTTTTTGCAACAAACGGCTCCCTCGCTATCACTCCCTGTATCTCACCCCGACTCGTCCAAACCTCACCGCTAGGGAGTGCAAACGCGACAACATTCACAAACCGTGCATCTCTATTCTCTTCGGGGAGAGAAGCAGCAATAGATCGCATATGCGCTATAAGTTCCTCCTCAGATGCATTTTCTCCAATCCAGCGTTTGCTTCTGACTCCCGGTGCATCATCTAATGCGGAAATCTCTATGCCCCCGTCATCAGCCAAAGACGGAAGTCCGGATTTTTTTGCATAATACACCGCTTTCTTTTTCGCGTTTTCCTCGTAGGTAAAAAACTCTTCTTCAACATCATCCTCAATACCCTCCTCGGCAAGAGAAACAGTGTTCAATGGAAGCCCGTGAAGAAATCCTGTGAGCTCCTGAAGTTTTCCGGGGTTTTTCGTAGCAATAAGCAGCTTCTTCATCCGGTGGTCACACCAATCACATCAATCTTCCCTCCGCAATACTGCATGATCTTCTCACATGCCTCATTCAGCACTGCATACACTTTTTCCGGAGAAATATCGTACACCCCATCAACATTTATATAAAGATTTTTTGTGTCAAGACTGACAGCAGTCCGCTTTGCGTCTCGGTAATTGAAGTCAATATTATATCCACCTTCCCGATCAAAATATGCCAATTCTTTTTCTGAATATTCAGTCGGTTCGGAATCTCCAAGCAACAGAATTCTCTCGCCCGGATTCGCAAAGCGAAGTACAGTCGGAAATTGAATCAAATCTAAATCAAATGCACCAACAGATACTCTATTTTTCATAACAACAAGATTATATGCATCAACGCAGGTATTCACGGTATACAATCCCTTTTTCGTCGCTACTCTCCGAAGTAAAGCCTCAGGACTCGGACGCCGGGAATGCCAATCGACACCCATCGCTTTATAAAGTTTACGATAACTCAAAATCTCCGGAAATGTATTTATTTGCTCTGTGGTAAGTTCTCCCATCTCTTCTAAAAATGATGCTTTTTCGGCCTCGAGTGCATCATGTACTTTTTCAATATGTACGCCTTTGATTACGGCAAACCCAACTGAAATGCCGGGAAATGCCTTGGTCACACCTGTATCAATTGAAAAAATCTCGGGCTTTTTCAAGATTGTCACTGAATTTTCTGCTCGTGACGGCTTCTCTACTTTCAGTGTCGGAAATAAGACCACTTCTTTTATCGCCCACTTATTTGTAAAAAACATCGTCAAGCGATCAATTCCAATTCCGATACCACCAAGAGGCGGCATCCCATGTTCCATCGCAGTCAGAAAATCTTCATCTACTTGCTGCGCTTCTTCCTTATCTTTCCTCGTTGCATTTGTATCTTTAGTAAACCGCTCACGCTGAATTGCAGGGTCTGTCAGCTCAGACCACCCATCACAAATTTCTTTGCCCCCGATATACCCTTCAAAACGCTCAACCCATCCCTCTTTCTTCCTATGCTGCTTTGAGAGCGGACTTATATCCTCCGGATAATCAATAATAAATGTTGGTTCAAGAAGCGTCTTAGGTATTGTATGATCGAAAATTGCAAACACTAACTGACCCTTTGTTTCGCCACCCAGTATCTGCATCTCGGGAAGATTCTTTTTTGCATACTCCAGCAAACTCTCTGTCGTCTCATTCTCAACATTTATACCGAGACGTTCCTCCATAATGACTGACATCTCTATACGCGGCCATTTCATGCCAATATCAATTTTCTTATCATCAACCTGAAGCACTGTCCCACCGAATAATTTTTTCGCCAGATGCTTAAACAAACCCTCAGTTACATCCATAACACGATGATAATCAGCATACGCCTCGTACCATTCAATCATCGTAAACTCCGGAAAATGTGTTTGATCTATTCCTTCATTGCGGAAATCTTTACAGATCTCATAGACTCTCTCATACCCACCGACGATGAGACGCTTCAAATACAACTCATCAGCAATTCTCAGATACATATCCTGATCAAGCGCATTCAGATGGGTCATAAACGGTTTTGCATTTGCGCCTCCATAGAGTGGCTGTAAAACTGGTGTTTCTGCCTCCCAAAAACCTAAGTTATCTAGATATTCACGTATTCCGCTGATCATTTTTGATCGCATATTAAATCGCTCTCGTACCTCAGGATTTAATAACAGATCAAGATATCGTTGCCTGAAACGCGCCTCGACATCTTTGAGTCCATACCACTGATTCGGAAGTGGTCGTGTCGCTTTTGTCAGAAGTGTATACTCGTCAGGGATAATAGAGATCTCACCCGCTTCAGTTTTTCCGACAGCACCGGCAACACCAATGATGTCACCAATATCCAGAAGTTTTAAGTTTTTAAACGCTTCAACGCCAATTGTATCTTTCTTAAAAAAGAGCTGAATCTTTCCGGTCTCGTCATGAAGATCAGCAAATGCTATATTGCCGTGCTCTCTAAACGAAAAAAGTCTCCCCGCGGTGCTCACAGTTTTCCCCTCACTTTTCAACGCCTCTGCAATCGTATGTGTTTTGGGGTAACTCGCAGCATAAGGGTTCCATCCGATAGCACGAATTTTGGCAATTTTTTCTTTTCTCGTTTTTATGAGCTCTGAATCATCCATATGGTTATTATAGAGTGTTTCGAAAAAAATGGCAGGGGAAAACTATTTCGCGTGATAAAGAGTGAGAATTCTTTTATATGCTTCCTCTATAAGTGCGAGCGATGAAAGTCTGAGCCACTCCTGAGAGGTATGTCCCCCTCCACCAAGTGGGCCCATACTAATAACTGGAATTTTTAATCTGTTTGCAAAAACATTTTCATCAGCAACTGAGGTCGTATACATTGGCGAGACGTGATGTTTTTCTAAGACCTCTTTTTTTATCACTTGTAGAAACCGATTCTTTCTATCAACTTCATAACTTTCCCCATAAGGAGTTTTTCTTGAAACAACCGCGATACTCGCATCAATTTTTTTTGCTTTTACGAGTGCCGTCACATCCTTTAAAAACTGTGTGCTTGTCACACCCGGTGTTGTGAGTAGAGAAAATTGCAACACTGCACGATCAGGAATCGCAAAAGAATCTGTTTCTGAATGGAGCGAGTGAGCGACAATTTTAGTCTGACCCAATCGTGGATGTTTTGGAAATTTCATTTTCTTAAAAATCTGAATAAGCTCTGCCGCGTGCTCAATTGCATTGACACCTTTTTCACTTTCTGCTGCATGAGTTTTTTTGCCTCTTATTTCCGCCTCAAATAAGATTCTCCCTTTTCTTCCAAAACAACTGGTAAAAGACTTTGCATGATCCGGAACCTGACCACTTTCTCCTGCAACCAAAAATCCGATATCATTCACAAGCCCGGAATTTACTACATCATGAGCTCCTTGCGAGATATCTTCTTCATCACAACAAAAAATCACACGAAGAGGGTACTTATTTTCAACGGCAAACGCTGCCGTTTGCAAAATCGCAGCAATACCACCCTTCATATCTTCTGCACCCAAACCCCGAGCAATGTCGCCATCAATATGTAATGTATATGGATATTTCCGTTCAGAAAAATTATTCGGCACTGTATCCATATGCCCATAAAATGCTAAGTATTTTTTTGCGACTCCGTATGTCGCGACGATGTTATAACGAGTCGAAGATGTCTTTACTTTCTGCACACGAAACCCGAGATCTTTGAGATATTCAGTGAGAAAATCAGCAATTTCTTTCTCATCCGGAAAACTTGATGGTATACTGACAAGCTTTTTCAGCAGTGCAAGAGTTGTCATATTATGCTTTGTATACTAATCCTTTTGCAGTTAATTTCTCACGCGCAATGGCTCTCTCATAAGTATTTCTCCCCCAGATAAACCACTTTGCCATCTCAGATGCCCTCAGCTCGGATTCTCCATGACCGTTTTGATAGACGAGTGACCTCACTGCGATTGGAATTACCTGATGCAACACATTTCCTTCTTCATCTCTTACGCCAAATGCAAGATCCTGTCCGATAAGATCCGGAATTTTTATTGAATTATCAATTGGTCTTTGAGATGAAAGATTAATATTCTCCCATGTTGCTTGTTCACTTTGATATCCATCCATTTCTGCACCCAAGTTATGCGCCATAATCGCCGGATACGCACTTATCGGCGGACGTGAATTCACCTCAATAATCCGGACGTGTAATTTCCCATCTGCATCTTTAATAACCATAAAATCAGCACCAGCCATACCATAGTATCCGTTTTCCTCACTATTAAACCGCGCTATATTGAGAGTTTGTTCATGTATCTGCGCAGCAACTTCGTCCCCCGGATCATATAGCCTGCTCCCCATATACTCTCCATCCTCTGTTGTGACCTGTTGAAATGTACCAATGTAATCAACGCTTCCATCAATATTTGTCACAAAACAATTACTTCCATTTACCACTATTTCCCCCTCTACTCCTGCGTCTTCTTCAATCACATTCGGAAATCCGACTGGTGACACGTCACCTTCCGGCCAAAATTCTTCAACTGATTGTGAAAATTCACCCCGTTCAAATGCCTGAACAACAGTCTTCCTCATCTGTCTTGTGGCTTCCACTACAGATTCAGATGATGTGGAGTGCACTCTTTTTACGAGATCTCCTCCTGACCCTATTGAGACCTTCATCCAGGACTGCTCACCAGCATGCTGATTCGCAAACCCGTGGAGATCATCCCATGTATTTACAACAATTCCCGGAAACATTTTTATGCCGTATTTTTCAGCAAATTGCCGAAGCCTTGCTTTATTATTCGTCAACGTACTATCAGGCCTCCCTAGAAGACTCAGGCCAACCTCCTGTGCCTCCCTCCTTACTTCCGGACTTTCAAAAATCGAAACCAATAATGGGCTTTGACCGTTTTCATCAAACCGGAATCCTTCACGATGCAGTAATGCCAGAGGGTCTGAGGCAGGATATCCTATTTTATCCGGATGAGTAATCGTAATGGGGCGCTGAATTACTCTCGTACTATCCGGCAATATACCAACTTCTCTCTGATGATCAATAAAACCGTCAGGTGTCTGCACTGAAAGAGTTATCCCATCAATTGCTGACGCTGTTAATCCTGCCGTACTCAGATACGCATCTCCGTCAGGGGTCGGGTAGACCTCATTGCGTTTCGTAAACGCAGCATCAAAAAGCGTTGATTTACTTACATCCGCCCCATATGCTTTTACTGTGAGTTGTGGAATACTAATTCTTCCTTCAAGTCTTTTCATATCATTTCTCCATAAAAAAACCCCTCTTCTGAGGGGTCAGTGAATCATTCGTTTTACTCACGAGATTCTACTTCCCCCGAAGGGAGTCTTCTTGTTATTGTTATCGCTCGTCGTTACAAGAGAATTCATAATACAGGCTGTATTATACGCAGAGATTTTTTTCTTTGTCAAGAGTAAAGAAAAATTAATCAATTATTTCCGCTTCCAGATCAGGAACAAAACCAAACGTCTCACTGAATTTTACTCTGATCTCATCGATAATCATTTTTACATCGACTGCTTTCGCGTGATCGACATTGCTGATGTAGTTCGCGTGTTTCTCAGTTATTTTTGCACCACCTCTCTGAGTTCCGGAAAATCCAAGACGCTTTATTACATACCCCATTGAAACTTTTCCATGCCAATCAGTCATTACTTTTTCTGAGATGTCAGGCCATACTGTAAGAATTTTTTTAACCTGTACCTCGTTTCTTATATTCTTAAACACAGACCCGCAGGAAGGATATTCTACCGGATGCTGCTCTTTCCGATACTGAATTTTTGCGCTATACTCCTCTCTCGCCTTCTGCACTCCGTCTTTTCCTACCGACTCAAGATGGAAAAATCCTTTAAGGATTATAAAATCTTGAGTTTTTTTAAATATGCTGTCTCTGTATGCGAATTGACATTCCTCATTCGTCATCTCAACTGTCTTAAATGAACCCTCCGTCAACTGCAGCACGCTCACTTTTACAACAACATCCTTCATCTCGACTCCGAATGCTCCGGCATTACCTCGTATTGCCCCCCCAACCGTACTTGGCAATCCCCCGAGTCGCTCGAGTCCTATAAAATGATGTGCAAAAGAAAACTGAATAAGATCATCAAGTGTCTGTCCGGAAAATGAGGTAAGGAGTCCGTCGCTCGTCACATGTATATCGGGTGTTGCCGCACTACGAAGATGAAGAATCACTCCGTCATAATCCTCATCAGGCATCAGGAGATTTGCACCAAGACCTACGACCAAAAACTTTTCAATTTTATTTCTTTGTATAAAAGCAACTGCCTCAAAAATATCATCGACAGATGATGCCTCCAGAACAAAACGCGCTTTCCCTCCGATCTTATAATAGACGATCGTACTGAGGGGGACATTTTTCTTCGTCACCATGGGGTTATTGTAGCATGTGAAGTTCTTTTGCAACGTTTGCAAAAGCTTTTATGGCAAAATCAAGATCTTTTTTTGTATGTGCAGCCGAAGGAATCACTCGTATTCTTGCCGTCCCCTTCGGCACCATAGGAAAACGAATCGCACTGGCAAAGACCCCTTGCTGCATAAGCTTCTGACTAAATCTGAGTGCGAGCTCCTCATCTCCCAACATCACAGGTGTAATCGGCGTCTCTGAATGTCCGGTATCAAATCCCAACCTCCGAAACCCCTCCTTTAGATACGCAGCATTCGCCCAGAGCTTTTTTACCAAAGAGTCTGATGAAGAGAGTATCTTCACTGCCTCGAGAAGTGCTGCGGTATCAGGTATTGTAAGCGCACTTGAAAACATAAATTGCCTCGAATGCTGCTTATAATATCCTATCAATTCTTTTTTCCCTGTAATAAATCCCCCCATCACAGAAAAGGCTTTTGAAAGAGTTCCAACTTCTATATCAACTTGATTATGCAGACCGAAATGATCCACAATTCCTCGTCCTCCTTTTCCGAGAACTCCTTCTCCATGCGCATCATCAACCATCAACAACACATCATATTTTTTCGCAAGACGGACGATCTCAGGAAGAGGTGCGAGATCACCATCCATCGAAAACACCCCGTCTGTGACTATCAATATTCGCGGGGGTGTCCCATCAGACTTCGGAGTTTTACGAAGCGCCACTGCTTCCTTAAGCTTTGCCTCCAAATCCTTTGTGTCAACATGCTGATAAATAAACTTATTTTTTACCTGGGAAAGTCTGATAGCATCAATAATCGACGCGTGATTTAATGCATCAGACACAAGAATATCTTCTTTGCCGAGTATTGTCTGAATTGCGGTCATATTTGCCATAAAACCGCCTGAGAGCACAATCGCATCTTCTGCTTTCTTAAATTTTGCCAATGCTTCCTCGAGCTGGACATGAAGCGTATGTGTCCCTGCGATTGTCCTGTATCCAGTCCCAATTCCATACTTTGTCACAGCTTTTTCAATCGCTCTTTTTAGTCTCTTGTCTGTTGCAAGTCCAAGGTAATGACTTGAACAGAAATTCAGTACTACTTTCTTGTTGATAGTAAGAGAAGAACCTTGCGCAGAGTCGATGACCACAGGAATTTTCCTCGTTTTCACGCTCTCTGCAAGCTCCGCATAAAATGTTTTTGTATAACTATTCCCTGATTGTTTCTTCATGGTATTAACACTATTTTTCCACACTCCCCACTCCTCATCACATGCATCGCTTTCTCAAAATCCTTCAAGGGAAATCTATGCGTAATAATTTTTGAAAGATCAACTTTTTTTTCTGAGAGAAGAGCTGACGTTCGATACCACGTCTCCCATATTCTTCTTCCGAAGACCGACTCAATTTTTATTTCTTTGTTGATAATATATTTTCCGACATCAATAGTCACTTCTTTTTTTGGTATACCAAACACAACAATAGTCCCTGCAATTCTCACGGCTTTTAACGCGACCTGTAGAGACTCTGGATTTCCTGACATCTCCAAGACAACATCGCAGGCATTTTCAAGCTCTTTCGGCAATACCTCATATGACTGGTCAACACCCATTTTCTCCCCAAGCTTTCTTCTGTATGGTCGTCTATTAAGAGCATATACTTTTTTTGCGCCATATGCCTTTGCGACTGCTGCTGAACAAAGACCTGTCGGTCCAAGTCCGATAACCAGTACTGTTTTTCCAGCGACATTTGCCTTATCGACAACATGTACCGCATTCCCCAATGGTTCTTGTGCACTCATCTGCTCGAGAGGAATAGACTGATCATTTTTCCACGATGTTCGGAGAGGAACTATTGCATACTCCGCAAAACCCCCATCACGCCCGATCCCAAAAAGCTCCATATTCTCACAGATATGTCTGTTATTGATACGACACTGATAGCATTTGTTACAAAATATATGTGTTTCTGAAGAGATGAGATCTCCTCTTTTTAATCCATAAGTGTCCTCACCACTCATCTCAATAATTTCTCCAACAACCTCATGACCAATAACAATCGGTGGCTTGATATGACCCTCTGCCCATGGAGTCCAGTCATAGATACTGACATCAGTACCGCAAATAGAGGCAGCTCGTACCCGAACAAGCGCTTCACCTTTTTTCGGATTTGGAACTTGCACCTTCTTGATGGAGACCCCTGGAGCACCGCGTTCTTTTATTACAGCAAGCATCTGCTTCTTCATACTTATTCAATCGCAAGAGGGGAAAAAATCATTCGCCTGAGGTAAGTGGATTATTGAATTGTCACGACAGTATAGACAATTTTTCCGGCAGGCGCCTGCACCTCGACCGTTTCGCCGACACGTTTTCCGAGAAGTGCCTTCCCAAGCGGTGATTCATGGGAAATTTTCTTTGCCATAGGGTCTGCTTCAAATTCTCCGACCACTGTGTATTCCTCTTTTCTACCATCTACTTTGACACTTACCCGAGAACCAAGATTCACTGATTTACTTCCATGACCATCATCCTGAATAATCACCACTTCTTTCAGTAAATCTTCAAGCTCCTCAATTCTTCCATCCAAAAATGAGAGCTCCTCTCTCGCTGCAGTATACTCAGCGTTTTCTGAGAGATCACCCTGATCTCTGGCTGCTGATACACGAGAAACAACTTCCGGCCTCTTCACTTTCGTGAGTTCCTCGTGCTCTTTTTTCAAATCAGAAAGACCGTCTTTTGTGAGATATATTTTCTTTGCATCCATAACCTATTTTATAAACAAAATCCCTCCAAGTTCATTGAGAGGGAGAAATTTACTTCAAGCAGTATAGATAATGAGATATTCTTTGTCAATTACCTCATAGTAAACTGCTGCAGTAACTCTCTGCATTCGCTCTTTATCTTTTCATCAACTCTCACTATTACCGTTCCCTTTTTCGGCTGTCCGTAACACAACACCCAACCGAGAGGAGCCTGTAAGAGGATGGGGAGTACGAGGAGATCCTCTTCACCTGTCACCTGAAGAAGTACAGTTTGTCCCTTTCGTATCTGCACAAATGCATCACGGATTTTATGAAGAATCGTTGAAGATATTTGTCCTGGAGTATTTTGTGCAATATATGTCAGGTTCGTGAGATGTAACCCCATTTCTGACACATCTTTATATCTCCGGACACGCTCAACAACAAGATCAATTACACTCAATTTCGGCACAATGTTTCTCCCATGGAGAATGAGTGTAGTAACGTCCCCGACTGCGAGTAAGCACTTCTTTTCATTCTCTGTAAAAGGATACGTCTTTGCATCAACAATCTCTCCAAAAGGTCTACTCAACCGTTCTCTAAGGTGCGGTGGCAGTATAAACTCTTTCCCATACCACTCATTCGCAATCCAGCATCTCCCGCTTCTCTCAATTTCACCAAGGCGTATTCTTGAAGATGATATCGGACCTCCGTCTTCTGCCAGAGAGAGGGCAGTCGTGACGATAGAGAGCGGTTTTTCCCCACCTTCCTCCCTTTTTCTGTTTATTTCCAGAGCACCGGGCAAAGAGTCAGGTGTAATGAGAATCGATTCAATCGGCTCATGCTCCCACCCTTTCGGAATATATACCGATTCCAAGGGAAGTATCTCAACGCGATGGGAGGCATTCTGTTTCAGAATAAATGCTTCAACGGCAGCTTTTCGCTCCTCATATGACTCTGTGAGATGTTCTTTTTTTTCAGAAGCATACTTGTCACTTGTGATCCCAATCAAAAGTTTTTCACTATGCGCGAGGCCATCAAGTAAAAATGAGATATGTCCAGCGTGGAAAAGATCAAACGTCCCTCCACAACCCATAAGGCTGTATTGCTTATTCATTTTATTCTTTCGTATTTTCTGAGTTTTTCTTCAAAAAGTGCCATCACACGGGAGTGGAAATCCTGCGGAAAAAACCCTAACATATACTCACTAATATAGCTCTCACGTTTTCTTCTTCCCATATAGAGAAGCTGTAAAAATCTGCTCAATTGTACCACAGCATTTGTCGAGAGGAAGCGCTGAAACACTGATGATGCGAATGGCTTTGAAACATACTCATACCGACTCAGCAGCACACCTGATTGTGGAAGAAACGATGAGATCCATGTATTCTTACTGATAAATTTTCCGTACATATCACCTCGGGAAAAAAGCGGTTTCATTTGCACAAACTCATGTGCCGTATAGAGATTCTGCATCGTTTCCGGAAATTCTATCGCTGACTCATCTATAAAAAAATTCAGGCAGGCAAGATCTGCAACGAATGATGCATCCTTTACTCTCCTTCTCCCTAGAACATGAAGGATAAGAAGCAACACAAGCCTTGTCGGCCAAAGCGCGCCATTTGAAGTAATAATAATAAAATCGATATCATCATCCTTCTCAGCATTCTCAGCAGCAACTCCACCTGTCACACCAACAAAGAGTACAGAAGGAATAAATGAAAGATACACAGTAAGTGTTTTTGCCAATAAAAGTTTCTTTTGAGAACTTTTTTTCCTGCGCTGACGAATCTCTACAAATTTTTCGTTCCCCTTGATATGTACATATTCTCCTGTAGTTGAAACAATATCTTTCAGTTCTCCAACTGCCTTGACTGCTTCAGACTGGGAATTGAGACGTGCACCGACGGCAAAATAATATAACTCCTCACGGGTCAGCGGAAACTCGAAGATATCGGCATAAAGAACTGCCTTCAATACTGCCTTATTCTTTGATGCCATATTTTACTAACACCTGAGATATTCCCTTACGCAAGGTTTCAGAGGCGCTTTCAGGAGAAACGTTACCCAATACAGATCGAACGGCATTTCCCAAATAACCATTCATCTGCTCATTTAATGAATTATCATACGTATCACTCACGAAATACGACGATACAGCAGTTTCTGCTCCCTGCAAAAAAGGATACACAAGTTGATTCTCGCGAAGGTTCTCTGCGAGATCCCGACGTGCTGGTAGCTCACCAAAAAGCCTTATTTTAGATTCGAGAGAATAAAGCTGCTGTTGAGTTTCTTTTTTCGCCAGGAAACGCAAAAAAAGCATCGCTTCTTTTTGATGCATACTCTTGCTTGATACCCCCTCAGCCCAATAACTTGCGACAGTAACAGGAGTTGTCAGGTAGGGAACCTGATGTATGCTAAATTGCAGCGAAGGGTTTTGTGCTTTTATGGCAAAGATATCCCAAGAATAGCCAAAGTAAATTGCTGCCTTCTCCCCTGCAAACACACTGATCGCCTGCGGTGCATTCGGATTCCACGTCCGGACAATACCATCTCTTCCCGTCGCGAAATCAGTATAAAATCGGAGCGAGTCTGCATAACTCTGAGCGGATGCACCTCCCGGTTTTCTCAGATCTACCCGGCTCTGCGCAAAGAGAACGGAGAGTAGATCCGGTGCACGTGAAATATTATCATAGGCTCCAATTGCTGCTCCGTATGTCAGTGTTTGTCCTTCCCGATTGGTGACTGTCAATGCATTTGTGACAGTCACAAATTCCTCCCATGTTCTGGGCGTACCGATCCCATAATCCTCGAGAATCCCATCATTCACAAACATCGCAAGAGTATCCATCTGAAGAGGAATTCCGTAGATCCCACCACTTATTGTCATGTCTGACTGCACAACCGGAAAATAGTATTTCTTAAAATCCTGTGGGGAAATCACAGTTGATGGAAGAGGAGAGAGAGCGCTTTTCATCGAAGTCGTCCAGGAGTTATGGAAACGAAAAACATCCGGCCCGTCTCCGGAGCTCATCCTGGTTAGAAGAGTCTCTTTATATTGTTTTATATCCCGCTGTTCATAGACAACTTTTATCCCAGGATGGTCTTTCTGGAAACTATCAATGACAGGCTGCATGACTGATTTCGGCTCCCACAATCCCCAGTACGTCAATGTCACATCTCCTCCCCCTCCAAGACCGCCTGAGAACCTGGGAAGAATAAAAAAGAAAACTGCGAGACCGATTCCAATAAGCATGATTACTACAATCACTATCTTTATCAATAAACCACCGAAAAGCCCATTGTGCACAGGAATTGGAGGAGGTGGAGAAGAAGGGGGAATCACGGGATCTGGTGGAGCCTGGGCTGCAGGCAACGGCTGCCCCTGCAACGGAGGTTTTATTTGTGGCTCATTAGTACCGAAAACAACATTTCCTTCCATAGACGTGTCTTATACATAGATAGTATAATACCTCATACACAATCACACAACGAAGGCATGAAAAATAAGAAAACATCACATAAACAACACGCCTATTTTGCAGGCAGAGTTTTTGTATGGTTTTTCCTGGGCGCACTCCTCGGACTCTTCTTTTTTATTAGTTTTATTGTCATCTACTACAAACAAACCTATCAAAATAAAATTTACCCAGGTGTATTCGTCGACAATATTAACTTCGGAGGGAAAACACAGGAAGATGTGAAAACATATTTCCAAAATAAAAATATTGCATTTGAAGACACGACATTCACGCTCTCCTACGAGAAGCAAACAGCAGTCACAACGGCCAAAGAACTGAGCCTAGGGTATGACGCTTCCCTCCTCGCTGACCAAGCATATAGTATCGGGAGATCAAAAAGTGCAGTGTCTGACATCTATATGCTGACACGGGCGTATATGCGGGGCATAAATCTTCCTCCTGCATACACATTTAACGAAAATAAATTTCTCACTTTACTCAAACCATTTCAGGATGCGATCAACATCGCTCCGGTAAATGCAGAATTTAGTTATGCAGACGGCCGTGTCACTGAATTTAAAACGCCAAGCGACGGAAAAACAGTTGACACAAAAACACTTCTCAAGAAAATACATGATCAAGTTATACTACTCACCACATCAAAAGGAAAAAAAGACAATATTACATTTGAAATCCCTGTAATAAAAGTATCACCTGAAATAACACTCGAGAAACTCAACAACAGGGGAATAAAAGAACTTGTCGGCCGCGGAACTTCCTTATTTCATGGATCGATAGAGAACAGAATTTTTAATCTCTCACTTGCCTCTTCACGTTTAAATGGCATACTCATAAAGCCCGGAGAAACATTCTCCTTCGCCGATGCCGTAGGAGATGTCTCATCACTTACCGGATACAAGCAGGCATATGTGATCGAGAACGGAAGAACCGTTCTCGGCGACGGAGGTGGAGTCTGCCAGGTATCAACAACGCTCTTCCGGGCTGCACTCGCTGCTGGTCTCCCGATTGTTGAACGCAATCCTCACGCATACCGGGTACACTACTATGAAGAAGACTCCGGCCCGGGAATTGACGCAGCAGTCTATGTCCCGTCAGTTGATCTAAAATTTAAAAATGATACCGGAAATTGGTTATTGATTCAGACAAAATTCAACAGAAGCGAAGAGCGATTGACATTTGAACTCTACGGAACAAATGACGGACGGGAAGTGACGATGAGCAATCCCGTAATCCATTCTCAGTCTCCAGCTCCAGAACCACTCTATCAAGATGATCCGACTCTCCCACAAGGTGTAGTCAAGCAAATTGACTGGTCAGCCACAGGAGCAAAAGTCTCATTTACAAGAGATGTAAAAAAGAACGGCGAGATACTCCAGCACGATGTCTTTACTTCAAACTACAGACCATGGCAGGCAGTGTATCTCAGAGGCACTAAGCCTGTATAAAGACCTCCCGCTCACTCAGACTCAGATGAAATACCATGATTGATGTTGCAAAAAAAATCATAACCCCGAAACAGGCAGTATCGTTGTCTGAAGAGTTACGGAAAAATCATAAACGCATTGTATTGTGCGGAGGCTGCTTTGATATCCTTCATATCGGACATGCAATATTTCTGTCCCATGCAAAAAAACAAGGAGATGCACTTTTTATCCTTCTTGAAAGTGATCAGGCGATAAAAAAATTGAAAGGAAATAACCGACCAATCAACTCTCAAGATGACCGTGCCATGCTACTCGCACTTCTGTCAATAACTGATAGCATCATACTCCTTAACGGAGTTCTTCATGACAATGACTATGATGAGCTGATTTCAGCCCTCAAACCTGCTATAATCGCGACAACAAAAGCAGATCCCCAGAGAGTACACAAAGTGCGTCAGGCAAACTCTGTGGGGGCAAAAGTGATAGACGTTACCGAGCTGATAAGGACCAACTCAACAACAAAAATTGCAGAGTTACTGCAACGTGAATTATAAATATGAAAAATATTCTTCTCATCATAGGACTCTTTGCGTTACTCGCAGTTGTTTTCTACTTTACACAAGGTGCAATCAACGGGACACCGCTTACTCTGCCGGGTTTTGGAAAATCCGCAAAATTGACAGTCAATAATCACACATTTACCCTCTCAGTTGCCGACACCGAGAAGAAAAAAGAGATCGGCCTCTCCGGCCAAAAATCCCTCGAAAAAAATAAAGGAATGCTGTTTACCTATGAAACAAAAACTCTACCTGCGTTTTGGATGCGCAATATGAAATTCCCGATAGACATCCTTTTTATTAGTGACGGAAAAATAGTCACGCTCTACAAAGATGTAAAACCACCGGTGTCAAATGAGCAACTCACACTTTACGAACCAACCCAACCGGTTGATGCAGTTGTTGAGATCAATGCGGGGTTATCGGAGCAATATAAGCTTAATGTTGGCGACACAGCGACAATAAGTCTATGACCATACTCGGTATTGAGACCAGCTGCGATGAAACAGGCGCAGCGGTCGTTGAAAAAAAAGGGCGAGACTTACTCGTACTGAGCAACGAAATTGCTTCCTCACTCACGCTTCACGCCGAAACCGGAGGGATTATCCCTGAGACTGCCGCCCGCGAACAACTGCGATACATTCTCCCGACAATTGAAAAAGCGCTACAGGGTATCGGATGGGATCACATCGATGCAATTGCAGTCACATACGGTCCTGGCCTCATCGGCTCACTACTTGTCGGAGTAGAGACGGCAAAAACACTCGCGTACGTGTTGAAAAAACCACTTCTCCCCGTAAACCACATGTATGGACACATCTATGCCAATTGGCTAAGAACAGAGAGTAACGCACAAAGCGAAAAACCTTCCCTACGCCCGACACCAGATGAGATTACCTTTCCCGCTCTCGCTCTCGTCGTCTCAGGAGGACATACAGATCTTATTGTCATAGGCAATCATGAAACATTTGAAGTTATTGGAGGAACAAGAGACGATGCTGCAGGTGAAGCATTTGATAAAATCGGCAGACTTCTTGGCCTACCATACCCCGCCGGTCCCACTATCGCAAAACTTGCTGAGAAAGGTAATCGAAAAACGTTCGACCTTCCCCGACCACTCATAGGATCTGATGATTTTGATTTCAGTTTTAGCGGACTTAAAACTGCAGCATTGCGGGAAACAAAAAAAATAAAGAAATTAAACGACACAACACTCTCCGACTTTTGCGCATCTGTACAGTGGTCTATCACAGATGTACTCGTTAAAAAAACGATCAGAGCTGCAGCGCATTACGGCGTAAAATCACTCCTTCTTGGGGGTGGTGTCGCAGCAAATGAGCAACTAAGAGAATCACTTCAGGAGGCACTACGGAGTCAAATGCCATCAACGACACTCTTCGTTCCTGAACGAAAATTCTGCACAGATAACGCGGCGATGATCGCAGCTGCAGGGTTTTTCACACAACCACTCCCTTGGCAAAAAGTCACCGCAGATCCCCAGCTGTACTACTAAATAACAGAGCTGACAATATGCTACAATACAGTCCATGCAACTGGATCTGCCACTCCTCGCAATCCTCCTCCTCGCGATTGGTGCCGTGTATTTCCTCATCAGTAAAAAAATCGGTTCCCTCACAAAACCACAGTCTGATCAAGCACTTCTCGAGTGGCTTAAGTCTATGCAGGCATCGGTTGAAACAACCAATAAAACTCTCAATGAAGCAATGCGCACCTCCTCTCATGAAACAGCGAAAATTCTTCAGGAAAACTCTAGGCAACTAAACGAACGCCTCGATAGGGCAGCAATGGTTATCCAAAATGTAGGAAAAGAAGTTGGGCAGATGAGTGAGATAGGACGAAGCATGAAAGAGTTGCAGGATTTTCTCAAAAGTCCGAAGCTCCGTGGAAATATCGGTGAGGAAGTGCTGAAAGACCTGATCAGTCAGATGTTTCCAAAAAATAGTTTCCATTTGCAATACATGTTTAAGTCTGGTGACAGAGTTGACGCAGCGATACAAACAGACGCAGGGATATTACCGATCGATTC
>JBDKFM010000018.1:0-20377 GCA_039798685.1 Candidatus Parcubacteria bacterium
CAAAAGCTGATGATAGTGAACGGGAAGGATTTAAAAAAGAGTTTTCAAGAGATATAAAAAAGCACATCGATGCCATTGCAAGCAAATATATTTTACCTGAAGAAGGAACGATGGATTTTGCTCTGATGTATGTACCAAGTGAGTCAGTATACTATGAGGTCGTCAGTATGCAGGAGCTGATGAGTTACGCCAAAAAAAACAGGGTCTACCTTGTCTCTCCGACGACACTCTATGCACATCTGCAAACTATACTTTTATCTTTTGAGGGAAAACGAATCGAATCAAAAACCCGTGAAGTATTTCAACTTTTGCGCGGATTACAAATCGATTATGAAAAACTTAATGAGAATATGATGGTGCTTGGAAAACATCTCTCCAATGCTACTACCCAGTTCACAAACGTCTCGTCCGGTTTTACGCAACTTGGTAATAAATTACAGACAACAAGACAAATAGAGGAAACTGTTGCTGAAGAGATCGGGGAATCCGTAAAAAAAATTTCCCCTTAATATCCTATAAACTTTTCTTTCTTCACCTGCTCATCGGGAACACCAATCTCTTTTACCAGTGCAAGCATCGCATCAACCATCAATGGTGGTCCCGAAATATAATACTGTGCATCAGCCAAGTTAGCACAATATTTTGAAAGAAGCCTCGCAGTAATTCTCCCAGTCTCGCCATTCCATTTCACATGAGAATTCTCGAGCTGCGTCACGGTGTAGATACTCTTTACTGACTGGTGCTTATTTGTAATCTCCGATAATTCATCAAAAAACAGTACATCTTCAGATCTGGAGAAGGAAGCAAATAATGCTACTGAGTTAGTAAGATTTTTCTCAGCGATGTAATGAAGCATACTTCGAAAAGGAGTTATTCCGATTCCACCAGAGAGAAAAATGGTCGGCCTGATGTTTTCAGGATCGAAGAAAAACCTTCCGACAGGACCAAAAAAATTCACGTTGCGTCCATGATCAAGTGCAATGAGTGATTGTTTGAATGCGCTTTTTAAAATTCTGGTTGAGATTGTCAGATACTCCTTTTGCAACGGTGATGAAGAGATACTAAAAAATCGAGAATTTCCGCGCTCATCTGTCTGAGGAATTTCCAAAGTCATCCGTACATACTGCCCCGGTAAAAAAGAAAGATCCGGATACGCAGTCCTGTCAAAAAAGAAAGACCATGCATCATCTGAAAGTTGCTCCTTTTTCACAAACGGTAAACTAAAATCGATGGGCACCTGAGTCATGCTATAATTATACCTCATCGTGACGTTCTCTTTATATTTTTAAAAGGAGGTGAAACATATGTGCTATAACTGTGGTTGCGGTATACCTGATGACGACATGGGAAAAGGAAAAGTGAGTGAAGGCGGAGCATCGCTCACGGAGGATGATCTTAAAAAGCTTTCCGAAAAATGGGGAATCAGCCTTGAGGAAACAAAGAAAAATATCTATGACCTTCTCAAGTCAGAGCTTGGTAAGTAATAGAAACGCTCTCATTTGCTATTTCACATCTCGCTTCGCTACAATAGTGTGCCATGTCTGATAGACTTCTTAATGATGAACAAAAGGCTGCGGTCGAACATGGAGAGGGTCCACTGTTAATTATCGCAGGAGCGGGAACCGGAAAAACAACTGTAATTACCGAACGAATCAAATACCTCATCCTCAAAAAAGATATTCCCCCCTCAAATCTTCTTGCACTCACGTTTACAGAAAAAGCGGCGTCTGAGATGGAAACAAGAATCGATCAAATTCTTCCTTATGGATATACACAAATGTGGATCCAAACATTTCACGGGTTCTGTGACAGGATTCTCAGGACAGAAGCAATTCAGATTGGCCTTACCCCTCAGTACACATTGATGTCTGAAACTGAGTCGTTACTTTTTTTACGCACACACCTTTTTCAGTTCGATCTTTCCTATTTTAGACCACTCGGAAACCCAATGAAATTCCTCCAAGGGCTACTCAGTCATTTTTCAAGACTGAAAGATGACGACATAAGTCCAGCACAGTATATGGAATTTGCGAAACGGCTCGCCGAAGATTTCTCGCACTCAAAAGAGACAGACGAAACAGAACGTGAAATTCAACGTCTTGACGTAGAGAAAACACTTGAGCTGGCAAAGGCGTTCCACACATACGAGGATCTAAAATCAAAGGAGGGAGTAATGGACTTTTCTGATCTTATTGGCAACACGCTCAAGCTATTCCGCACAAGACCAAATATTCTGGCATCTTACCAACGCAAATTCCAGTATATTCTTGTTGATGAATTCCAGGACACCAATTTTGCACAAAACGAAATGGCAATTCTCCTAGCAGGAAAAAAGGAAAACATAACGACAGTTGGTGATGATGATCAGTCAATCTATCGCTGGAGGGGCGCAGCAATTGCAAACATGCTGCAATTTAAGGCACATTTTCCCAAGTCGACAATAATAACCCTGACAAAAAATTACCGCTCATCTCAGATAATCCTGGATGCTGCATATACGATGATTCAACATAACAACCCCGACAGATTGGAAGTCAAAGAAAAAATAAACAAAAAACTTACCGGAGCACGGGGAATATCAGGTGAAGCAGTTGAGTTTCTTCTCGGTATCAGTGCAGAAGATGAGGCAGACCAGATTATCAAAAAAATTAAAGAAGAGATGAAAAAAAATAATCGGGAATTTCATGATTTTGCAATATTAGTCAGAGCAAATGATCATGCACTCCCGTTTCAACGTGCCCTCTCACATGCAAATATCCCTTTTCAATTCCTGGGCCCCTCACATCTTTATGAACAAGATGAGATTAAGGATCTTATTGCCTATCTCCGGGTACTTGCAAACTTCGATGACACCGCCTCGGTCTATCGACTACTCACAATGCCGATTTTCGCAATCGATGCAGTGAGTATAGCGACACTCCTGAACGCGATGAAAAAACAAAATACTTCACTCTTCTCAATACTTTCCCGTGCAGATGAGCTCACATTGGAAAAAGAGGTAAAGATAAAAATACAACGAATCGTTACTATGCTGAAAAAACATCTTGAAAAAATTCCCCGAGAGAATGCTGGACAGATACTCTATTATTTCTTTGAAGACTCAGGCCTTCTCGGCTACTACCTGGACCCAAGATCTGAAAAAACCGAGAGGGAAGCGCTCAACGTTGCAAAGTTTTTTGACCGACTCCAACGCTATGCGACAGAACATTCTGATGCATCGGTCTATGCAGTAACAGATTGGATTGAACTCTCAATGGATCTCGGGGAAAGCCCAATGGCAGCAGAAGTAGATTGGTCAAATAATCGGGCTGTCAGTATCCTTACTGTGCACTCAAGTAAAGGTCTCGAATTTCCCGTCGTGTTCGTTACCAACCTCGTCACTCTACGATTTCCAAGCCGAGACCGCAAAGAACAAATACCTGTACCTCAATCTCTTATCAGAGAAACACTACCTGAAGGTGATGAAAATCTTCAGGAAGAACGCAGACTATTTTATGTGGCGATGACAAGAGCCCGAGACAAGCTTTTTCTCACAGCTGCAAAATATTATAGTGGCGGAAAAAGAGAAAGAAAAATATCTCCATTTATCGCCGAGGCACTTGGGGAAGCGGAGGTTGCACGCGTTCTACAAAAACAGCAATTAGATCATGCAACAGAACAACTCTCCCTCCTTGAAGTACTTAAACCAGTCACAAAAGAATCAGATGAGGCGAAGTCGCTCTACACCACAAAAAACGGACAAACATCTTTTGTGGAACCTATCACTACGATCTCGTACTCGCAGATCCAAACATTTGAGATCTGTCCGCTTCATTACAAGCTGCGCTATATTATGAAACTACCATCAGCACCGTCTCCTGCACTGAGCTTTGGAACGACAATGCACTCACTACTGAGAACACTCTACCAACTGGACTTCCATCAACATCCACTCTCAAACGAGAAACTCACTTCTCTTATTGAACAAAGCTTTCTCACAGACGGATATGAGAGCAAAGAACATATCGCACTTGCAAAAAAAAGCGCTCTGCAGATACTGCAATCATTCATTACAACAAATACACATGAAAAAACACTCCCGGCAGAAACCGAGCTCTCGTTTCAATTTCTCGCTGATACCGTAAAAGTAGTCGGGAGATTTGATAGAGTAGACAAAATTGATGAGAATAAAATTGAGATTATCGATTATAAAACCGGACATAATCTTCCCGATCAAAAAAAACTGAAAGACGATCTTCAGCTTACTCTTTATGCCCTCGCAGCCACAGAAATAAAAAGTCCTCTATTGCAAAAAAAACCAGAGGATGTGCTACTCACACTTTACTACATTGAAGAAAATAAAAAGCTCACAACCATACGCACAGGCACTCAGCTTGAAGAGGCAAAGAAATTCCTGGTAGAAAAAGTACAGGAGATTCAGACGAGTGAGTTTCACTGTAGTGGAGGACGCCTCTGTCAAAACTGTGAGTATAAAATGCTCTGTTCGACACTCCATAATTAGCCTCAAAACTCGAAATCTGGCAATTCCCATGCTATAATGCCAAGTATCCTAGGAAACTGGGTCGCTAGGACGTACACTTTTGCGCAAGCAAAATGTTACGTTCAGGAAAGTCCAGGGGGTATCATGCAGGGGATGGAGCGCAAGCTCCGACTGGTAACAGCTGGTGTCACGATTCTTTTCTCGCATACGGAATCGGGAACAAATCTTGAATTAACAAGATTTGAGAAATACAGGAACGAGCGAGGCTGAAACGAAAAATCCCACCCTCCGTAACCTCCGACTGATGCGCTATTCTCTTTAATAAAATGAAGAGAGACCAGCATGATGGGAGCATCGAAGATTGAGGGCATTCCGGATCAGATCCGGAACGAAGTGACTCAACATCACTACGAGATAGATTGCGATCAACCCCGACTCGATCGGGGCTAACAGAATCTGGCTTACTCGTTTCCTAGGATATTTTTTCACAAAAAAAGAGACTTCCAGGGCAGGAAATCTCTTTAGTGCACTTCTTTTTTCTTCGTTATCTCACTGCTTTTTTAAATGTTTTTCCGGGAGTAAATCCTGGAGTTTTACGAGCAGTAAGTGTAATTTTTTCACCAGTCTTAGGATTTCGGCCAACTCTCTCAGCTCGCTTACGAACACTGAAAGTTCCAAAACCAGTAATGACCACCTTTTCTCCACGCTTCAATGAATCTCGAATTGTATTAAGGAACACTTGCACTGAATCACGCGCAGCCTTGTTGGTAAGATTTGCTTTTTTTGCAACTATTTCAATAAGATCTTTTTTTGTCATAACTCAATCACCCCCTTTCACCTAACACAGACACTCTCACGAAATATTTTCCACACTCATAGCGCCTTTTCTGTAAAACACCATAAAATCTGATGATAAAACTAAATGGAGATATAAACGAATACTTCATAAGGACAGGCAAAACGAAGATAAAATCACTGATTAGATTAACAGTACAATGAAAAAGAATCGTTGTCAAGGGATTAGTTTGTCAGGAGAGGAAAACCAGAGTACTACTCAATAACGTTTTCTGGAAATGAAGCACGGAATTCACGAATCGCAGTAACCTTGACGACTCCAGGAACTGCCAAAGAACGACTAACTTCTTCCTGAATCTTCTTAGAAATTATTGTAGTTTGTGAATCATCTAATTTTCTCGGATTGATAATGACGCGAAGCTCCCTACCTGCCTCAAATGCATAAGCATCATCAACACCCTCATATCGCTTTGCTATCTCTTCCATGTCCTTCAGCCGCTTTACGTAATTTTCAAAGTCATCATAACGGGCACCTGGGCGTGCGCCTGAAATCGAATCTGCAATATGGACAATTACTGACTCCATTGAGGAAAATGGCTTATCTTCATGATGTTCTGCAACGGCATTAATCACAGCCTCAGGAAGATTGTAGCGCTTCAATAACTCAACACCCAGCTTTACATGTGAGCCCTCTCCCTCAACAACTTTTCCGATATCATGAAAGAGGCATCCCAAACGGACGATATTTGTATCTGCACCAATCTCTTCTGCAATATGAATTCCAATCTTCGTTTCCTCAAGTGTATGGACGACAAGATTTTGACCATATGAAGTTCTAAACTTAAAACGACCGAGGTACTGATAAAGATCAGGAGGAAGACTGTAGACACCTACTTCTGCAGCAAGCTTTTCTCCCTCATCCGTCATAATCTTCTCAACTTCTTTTTTTGTCTGCTCGACAACTTCTTCGATACGAACAGGCTGCACTCTCGTATCTTTCAATAATGTCTCAAGTGCACGTCTTGCAATCTCACGCCGAACTGAATCAAACGAGGAAAGGCGTATTATTCCTTCTTCATCAAGGTCTACATCGACTCCGGTCGCCTGCTCAAAAGACCTGATATTGCGACCTTCTTTTCCGATGATTCGACCTTTTACTTCTTCGTCCTGAATCTTCACAACCGAAACCGTGTACTCTGCGACATAATTCAGTGCGCCATGCTTCAGACTGTCAAGTAATATCTCTTGTGCTTTCTTATCTGCTGTTCGCTTTGCTTCTTCTTCTGCCTCTTTTATAAGACGGGCAACCATGGAAGCAAGGTCCTTCTCAGTTTCTGCAAGAAGCATCTTCTGCGCCTCATCACGCGTAAGATTAGATGCGCTTTCGAGTTTCTTTTTGTACTTCTCTTTGAGCTCCTCAAACTCTTCCTTCTCTTCTTCGAGGTCTTCCTGCTTCTTATCGAGCTTATCCTGCTTCTCAAGTAGCTTCTTCTCAAGCTCAATGAGATCATTTTGTTGTGATTGTGCCATAGGTTATTTTCTGAGGACAAAAAAAGAAAGCTGCTTTTTAGAATCAGCTATTTCAAAACGAGTCTCTGTGGTGCGCTTGAGTAGTTCATATTGCACTTGACAAGACCTTGTCACTCATCAGTATTATACCTTTCTTTCAAAAGATCGTCAATCGCCTGCTTGCTCGTATCCCAATTAAACCCACGCCTTGCCAAAAATCCGCCTACCTTCTGATAGACCTCTTGCCTCGGCAGATCTCTATACCTTTCGATCCTTTTCCCGACTGCGTTCTTTGCCATCTGCAAATCTGAGCCAACAACTTGATTGCCTTGAAAAACTGTCTCAATAATTTCATTGTGTATCCCTTTTTCCGTAAGCTCTCTCGTAAGTAGCCATTTACTACGCGGCTTACCTCTTGTCCTGCTCTCCACCCACATTTTTGCAAAAAGAGCATCATCGAGAAACCTATGCTCCTTCAATCGTGAAAGAATTTGCATCATAGTTTCTTCAGGTACCTTCTTTTTTTTAAGATACTCAACAACTTCTTTTTCTGATCTCGGACGGAGTGCAAGGAAGCGCAGTGCAAGATTATAGTATTTCTCAAAATGTTCCATGGGGATTTTGTGGCACAATACGGGGACTATGCAACAACCGGCTCTTCAATTTCCTCACCCTCTTCAATACCGACAGCTACCGGCTGCGCACTCGTCTTACTTTTTGCCATAATCTCTGCCACTATTTTCTTCTGCATCTCAGGATCTTCTTTAAGCTTGAGCATTGTCGCAACCTTTCCCTGTCCCAACATTTGATCATTGTAACGATAAAACGCTCCCGACTTGGAAATAACCCCCATCTCAACTCCGACATCGACGATCCCACCCTCTCGCGAAATCCCGTCCATCATGACATCAAACTCTGCAATACGAAACGGGGTTGACACTTTATTCTTCACGACCTTTACCCTATGACGCGAACCGACTGCCTTATCGCCTTCTTTTATCGTCTCAATTTTCCGCACATCCATCCTCATTGATGCGTAAAATTTCAGCGCTAATCCTCCGGTTGTTGTTTCAGGATTTCCAAACATCACACCTATTTTTTGACGAAGTTGGTTTGTGAAGATAACAACAGTTTTTGACTTGGAAATAACACCCGTCAGCTTTCGCAGTGCTTGTGACATAAGACGCGCCTGAAGCCCCATCATCGCATCTCCCATCTCACCCTCAATTTCAGCCCTCGGCACAAGTGCCGCAACTGAATCAACAACCAACACGTCGATCCCACCACTTCGAACCAAACTCTCCGTGATCTCAAGAGCCTGCTCACCAGTATCAGGCTGGGAGATAAGAAGATCGTCAAGCTTCACACCGATTTGCTGTGCCCACAGGGGATCAAGTGCATGCTCAGCGTCAATAAATGCCGCAACGCCACCGTGCTTCTGTGCCTGTGCAATGATAGATAAACAGATCGTCGTTTTTCCCGATGCTTCAGGTCCGAAAATTTCAATAATCCGCCCTCTTGGCACTCCTCCAACACCAAGTGCCAAGTCGAGCGGCAAGCACCCTGTGGAGATAACTGAGATATCAAATTTTACACCTGCTTCACCAAAACGCATGATCGAACCACGACCATACTGTTTTTCAATCTGCTCCATCGCCATTTTGATTGACTCTAATTTTTGTGATGATTCAGTTTTTCCGTTGGGAATATTTTTCGGGGAAGATGAGGAAGATCGTGCCATTGTGCCCCAATTGTAACACCATTATGATAAAATGCAATAGGTATTTCGTAATAAATTAGTGCAAAAAACTGATAAATTATTCATTGATTCGAAGAGATAATAAATCAGGAAACCATAGAAACGGGGATTAGTTTAACGGTAGAATTCGCGGCTGGGGGCCGTGAGACCGGAGTTCAACTCTCCGATCCCCGACAAAAAATCACCAACTCCACCGTGCAAAAATACCTGTAGATAAAAGCCTCTTACCCTCCTTCTCTTCAAGTGCGATCTCACCACACTCACACGTTCCTCCCCGCTCTGAAAGATAATCTGATAACACATTGTTTAACATAATTGCGGATGAAGAAATCGCATACGCATTCACGAGAAAAAAAAGTGGCTTCTCACTGAGAACGAGTCGGCAGAGTGAGACAAGCTCAGGAAAACTACGATGAAAATCCCAGACCTCACCATTTGGACCATGTCCGTATATCGGAGGATCCATAATAATTGCGTCATATTTCACTCCGCGTCGCACTTCTCTCGCCACAAATTTCACTGCGTCATCCATAATCCAACGGATTGGTTTTTCCAACAGACCTGAGAGACGCTGATTTTCCCTTGCCCAGCCGATAGCAGGCTTCGAAGCATCAACGTGCGTCACTCGTGCTCCAGCAATAGCACAGACCAGACTTGCTGCTCCAGTATATCCAAACAAATTTAATACATTCGGACTGGTCTCGATACTACCCCTTACTCGCTCAGCTATTTTTTGCTCCATAAACTCCCAGTTCACCGATTGCTCAGGGAAAATTCCTGTATGCTTGAATGGAGAAAGTCTCGCCTGAAATGTGAGATTTTTATATGTTACTGGCCACTCCTTCGGTACTCGTGCACCATGTTCCCAGTGCGGATTATTTTTCTCATCAGCAAACACCGCATCAGCCTTACTCCATATTTCACTCTGCTTCTTCTTCCAGATTGCCTCGGGATCAGGACGGACAAGTACGTACTTGCTAAAACGCTCAAGACGTTTCCCGTCTCCGCTATCAAGAAGTGCATAGTCATCCCACCCGCTCGCTGTTAGTATCTTCATAGATGGATTATAGCAGTCCATTTTAGAAAAACGAAAAGTGTGGTAGGATTGATGCTCATGAAAGCACCCCTTTTCTCATTACCCGACCAGGATGGGATCATACACTCACTCACAGATTACGCTGGCAAATGGATCGTTCTCTATTTCTATCCAAAGGATGACACCCCGGGATGCACAAAAGAAGCATGTGAGTTTCGAGATCTTCATGATGAATTCAACAAAAAAAATATTGCCATCCTCGGTCTCTCAAAAGACGCCGTTACTTCACATAAAAAATTCGGCACAAAACACAAACTCCCTTTTCCCCTGCTCAGCGATACATCTCTTGATACCTTAAAAGCATATGATGCGTGGGGAGAAAAAAAATTTATGGGAAAAACATACCAGGGAATCCTCAGAAAAACTGTCGTGATCAGCCCTGATGGTGAGATAAAAAAGGTGTATCCAAAAGTATTTCCACTTGGACACGCGCAAGAAGTTTTAAGGGATATAGACGGATTTCTTCAAAAGCGACCGTAACGTTTCAAGACTTTCCAGATCATGAATTGAAACGGAAAGTATCGACTGGGAAATATCCTGAAGCTGTTTCTCCTTCTCAGCATACTCCCCATCAGTAACCAGGTCACGTTTTGTAAGTAAAATTACCTCTGTTTTTTGCTGTATGGATGCGCTGTAGGAGACCATTTCCTCCCGAACAACATTATAGTCACGGACAACATCATCAGACGACACATCAATACAGTGGAGAAGAAGTCTTGTTTTTTCAATATGCTTGAGAAACTTCGTACCAAGCCCCCGGCCTGTTGATGCGCCCTCAATAAGTCCGGGAATATCTGCCAGAATAATCCCATCCATCACACCAAGATTCGGTTCAAGGGTGGTAAAAGGATAATTGCCTATCTTTGGATCAGCATTCGTTAACTCTTTCAGAAGACTGCTTTTTCCTGCATTCGGCAAACCGATAAGTCCGATATCTGCAATCAGCCGAAGCTCAAAGCGAAGTTGTCTCTCCTGACCGGGAACTCCGGTTTCTGCGTATCGCGGCGCCTGATTCGTCGCAGACTTAAACTCCATGTTCCCAAGACCACCCTTTCCTCCTTTAGCTAACAAAAACGACTCCTCAGTCTCTATATCAAAAAATTCTTTTGTTGCAAGATCTGTAATCCTAGTTCCAAAAGGTACCTTAATCACGAGATCTTTCCCTTTTCTCCCAAAAAGATTATTCTTATCTCCACCAATACCGTCTTCTGCACGAAGCGACTTCTTAAACTGAAACTGCTGCAGAAGTGTCAGGTCGTTATTTCCCTGCACGTAGACATCGCCACCTTTCCCTCCGTTTCCCCCATCAGGACCTCCTTTCGCAGTCTGGGCGTTTCGCTTGAACGAAACCTTCCCATTCCCTCCGTTTCCGGCTTTTATACTGATTGTGACATCATCGATGAGCATGAGGCTATTTTAACATAATAACCGCGTGATGATATGAGGATTTAGCAAAAAGAGGTATAAAGCGCTAACTTGCAGGAGTCGTACCGTATATAACGACTTTTACACCGGTCTGCCCCGTCCAGTTCCAAAGCGCCTCAGAGTCAGCGAGAGTCATATTAATACATCCATGACTCATAGGATGACCGAAATTATTGTGCCAGTAAGTACTATGAAAACTAAAACCTTTCCACCAGGGGATACTGGTATTCCCAAAATATTGCACATACCGTACACCGGGTAAATTATAGTACGTTCCAAGAGCTTTATTGCCTCCTATCATCGACTGGATAGGTACCCTTCGCTCAATTGTAAACTCTCCTGTTGGAGTCCTCCCATACTTCCCGGAAGAGATCAGGAAATCATACACCTTATTGCCGTTTTCAAACGCATACACACGCTGATTAGTGAGATCGACTTCAATCTTTTTATTAGCAACGTCAGCATCCCCCAACACCACAGACTCCTTTTGTTCTGTGACCCCGTATGCAACAGAGATGGGGGGAACCGGAATCACTTTTCCTTCATAAAAACCGACTGACTGCGAAGGATCGTAGGAAACAAACTGCTCTTTTCCCGTAGTGAAAAAATACCACTCCCTACTTTGTGTAAGTGCAAATAACCCTGTGAGAAACAATAACGCAAGTACACTGACAATGATGATTCTTTTATAGAAAAAAAATCCCACCGGAGACTTTGGCTGCTTCACACGGTTCACTGTTTTTTTCTTGAGTTTCTTCGGCACCTCTAAAGCCTAGCAAGGCATGAAGATACCTGTCAAGTCCGAGCTGACTGATGAACTCATCTTTCTTTTCAGAAATATTTTGTCTATACTACACAACAGTTTTCTCTATGCAGAAAAAAGGCAAAGTACCAACAAGAAAAAAGGCTGTAAAGACAATACATACCCGCCTCTCACGCTCTGAGACAAATAGAGTGCTTGGCGGAGTCGCAGCAGGCATCGCCGAGTATACCCACATCGATCCGACGGTCATACGAATCATCTTTCTCCTCCTCGGGCTTTTTGGGGGATCAGGACTACTCCTTTACCTTGCACTTTGGATCGTTATTCCAAGCGCTTCATCAGTACAAGCAACAGTTGATCCTGTACAAGAAAATATTTCTGAGATACATGGAAAAACACAGCAACTTGTTGCATCACTACGCAGCTCAAAAGAGAACACCACGCACCCCGGAGCAATACTCCTTATCGGTATCGGAATCCTTCTTGTCCTCAATAATTTCGGGATCTATATATTTAATTTCGGAAAAATGTGGCCATTCCTCCTGATCCTCTTGGGGATTGTTCTGCTCCGTAGAAAATAATTATTTGCCAATAAGACTACTAAGAAACCAGGAAACGATCGATATTACAAGACTGAAAAGAAGTGCCCACCAAAAACTCACAACAGTAAACCCGGGCACAACCTCACTCACAAGAAGTATAAGTAAAGCATTCAGCACAAAATAAAAAAGCCCGAGCGTGACAACGGTAATAGGAAGTGTAAGAATCACAAGAATTGGCTTTAAAAAGGTATTGAGTATCCCAAGCACAATACCGACAATAATTGCCGTAAGAAAACTCTGCACATGAACACCAGGAAGAATGTATGCAGTTGCAAACACTGCGAGACCGTTGACAAGTACTTTTATAAGAATCTGCATAGCTTTACCTTATCGCAACGCAACTCAGTCGTCAATCATGAAATCTGGCAAATATGGGACTTCATGCTTAAACAGATTTTTTTTGGAATATGCAATGATCTTCTCAGCTCCAGGATGCTCTTTTTCTATATCGCTAAGAGACCTGAGCTCATCATAATACTGTTCAAGCACCAGATCAGCGTCTTTATAGGAAAAACCAAGTTCTTTTTCATCAGTCTGACCACTCCACAGGTCAGCTGTTGGGGTAGCAGCTACGATCTCATCGGAAACCCCAAGAAACTGAGCCAATTCATAAAGCTGCGATTTGTAGAGATGCCGTATTGGCTCAAAATCAGATGCCTCATCGCCAAATCGCGTGAAATAGCCGAGTAAATACTCAGATTTATTTTCAGTCCCACCTACCAAGAGATTCTTTGTTTTCGCATAATCATACACCGCAATCATTCGCGTTCTCGCCATGATATTTCCCCTCCGCAACGTATCTTCATCACCAAGATTCAATGCATCAGCTGCCGCGTACACAATCGGCGCAATATCAATCGTATGCACATTATCTCCGGGGAGTCCAAGCTTCTCTATAAACGTTGATGCACGGTCAGAGGCAACAGAACTTAGTTCGCCGCATGGAAGAACAAGCGCATGTGTTTTGTCTCTTCCGATCGCCTTTACTGTTAATGCCACGACAGTTGCAGAATCGATTCCCCCTGAGACAGCAACAACAACTCCTGCCGCATTCGTTTTTGTAAGGACATTTTTGATAAACTGCCCGACTCTCTTTTCTTCTTTTTTCGAATCAGTTGTCATACTTTATGTAAGATAGAGATTCTTTTCAGTAATATACGCTTCAACCTCAGGTAATACAAACCCTTCGAGACTAAGCCCCTCTTTTCTCCTTTGTTTTATCGTCGTAGATGAAAGATTCGAAGTAATAAGTCTTGTATCAGAGAGCACTTCAAATCCGGGAGGAATATTCGGCGGAAGGTGGTACGGATCCCTCGGAAACACGAGAAAACCTGCCTCTTTCACCAACTCATCCGCTTTCTCCCACCTCGCAAACTCATGAAGAATATCCGATCCGACAACCCAAAGCACATCAGCGCTTGTTTGCTTCTTCAACTCACGGATGGTATCGATTGTATAACTCACACCCTGCCGCTTAAGCTCGATATCGGAAACCTCAATCCCACTGCCGGTAAATGATCGAAGCATATCCATCCGCTGTAGGGGAGATGCCATAGCCGTTTTCCATTGATGCTGGTACGCGGGAATTAAAATGACTTTTTCTATATCAGGCCGGAAATCGAGCACCTGACGCGCGACCCAGTAATGACCCAGATGCGGGGGATCAAATCTTCCACCAAACAGTGCGATTTTCATCTCTTCTTATTATACCAAAGCGTAACTCACGCACATGCAAGCACCGTTGCAACAATCTCAGCTCTTACTCTATTTATTGCATCACCAGTGTTCGGACGGCGGGGAAATGTGCGATTCGAGAGGTGCACAATACCGACCCCTTTATCAATATCCAGAGCAACCATGCTGCCGGTAAACCCGGTTTTGCCAATCATTCCACGCCTCCCGTTTCCCATCCAGGGAGCTTCAAGCTCCCACCCAAGACCGAAACGATGAGACAACCCGGAGGGGTTTGTGTAGATTTTCTTGAGCAATGCCCGGGAAAAAAACTGCTCCCCACTCAACTCACCACCACGAAGCATCATATGAACAAACTGCAAAAGGTCAGGAACAGTTGAAAAAAGACCGGCAGCCCCGACATGAAAAGGGAGCATCGCACGCGTACTCTCATCATGAACAACTCCCTGAATACTTAGACCCCCTACAATCTCAGTCGGTGGCACATCAGATGAAGGAGAAAATGTGGTACTTGTCATGCCAAGTGGTTCAAAAAAAACAGATTGCGCCGCCTTATCAAGTGTCATTCCAACTACACGTTCGATAATGAATCCGAGAAGAACACTTGTCGCATTGGCATAATGATATGTGTTTCCGGGAACACTCAAAAGGGTTGAAGAAAATATTTTTTGAAGAATTTTCTGACGACCCAACTGAGCGATCGATGCCAGACTGAAGGAAAACTGTAGCGTCTGCGTAAGAAGATGCTCAATAGTTATCTCGTTACGATAGGATCCTCTATATTCAGGAAGATAGGTGATTAATTTCTCATCAAGACGCAGTTTTCCCCTGTCGATTAGATATAATGCAAGTGAGGCCGTCGGGATAGTTTTGGTGACCGATGCAACATCATAAACAGTATCAGGCTGAACTTGTGATGAGTCATGCTCATACGTAAAATTCCCAAAAGCCAAAATGAGAGAATCACCATTTTTTTTGACGACTCCCATAACGCAGCCGGGAAAAACCCTTTCAACAATAGCCACCGAAGCAATAGCGCTGATTTTTTCCCGAAGAACTGGCTCTTCTTTCATTTGGACATAATACCATAGAACGATTGTGTAATTTCCCACGTACGCTATAATGCAAAGCATGGATTTCTCATCATTTGCAACTGATGCAAAACCCCGCATCGAAACACATCTCCTCTCCTACATAAAATCACATTCCATGTTAATGAAGCTACAACCATGGGGAGTGGATATGCAACAAAAACTGACAAATATTGTGACTCAAGGCAAAATGATACGAGGAATACTCGTACTTCTTGGGTACACACTCAATGGCGGATCAGACACACGCGCAGTACCAATAGCCTCTGCAATCGAACTATTCCATACATCACTACTCATTCATGATGACATCATGGACCAAGATACATTGCGAAGGGGAATGAAAACAATCTCCGCGCTTTATCAGGAGCATGCAGCAACAAACAATATGGTTGACCCAAAGCGCACGGGAGAGAGTCTCGGTATCTGTACTGGTGATCTTGGATTTTTTCTCGGATATGAACTCTTAAACACCACCGAAGCAACACCTGAGATAAAGCAACAACTATTCAAAATGATCAGCAACGAACTTATCCTCGTAGGACTCGGACAGATGCAGGACGTTGCACTCGGAGCAGGGAAGACTACTCCGACTGAAGAGGAGATTCTCAATGTCTATCGCTACAAAACTGCACGATATACTTTCTCACTCCCACTCATGCTTGGCGCACTCCTTGGTGGAGCCGAAACGAAACAGTTACGATCCCTTGAACAAGCAGGCGAAGCGCTAGGTCTCATATTCCAAATAAAAGATGACGAATTAGGAATCTTCGGAGATAAGAAAACAACAGGAAAACCAATTGGATCGGACATTCGAGAAGGAAAGAAAACACTCTACCGACTCTACCTTGAATCTATTTCCGACTCTCAAACTCGGCAAAAACTTTCCGCTATCTTTGGAAATAAGCACCTACACGAAACGGATATTGCATATATCCAGTCTCTCATCTCAGAAAAAGGAATTTCAGACAAAATAACAACGCATGTGAAGAACCTTACTGCTGACTTTCACTCCGCATGCAAAGAGTTACATCTTGAAGACGAACAAAAAAAACTTCTTGAGGATCTCTATCTCACTATCACAAAAAGAAACTCGTAATACACTACTTGGGAAAATCCGATAAAAGAGGAGAATTTTAGCGCTTTGGAGATTGCTTCGCACGTCGTGCTTTTCCACCCGTACCTACCATTCTTCGCTGTCTTGCCCGAGAGTCCCGAACCAGGAATCCCTGCTTTTTCAGTGCAGGTTTATGATTTTCAGGATCGATCTCAGAGAGTGCGCGGGCGATACCGTGTGTTGCGGCAACGAGTTGCCCTGCTTTTCCACCTCCTGCAACTCGGATAGTAATGGTGTATTTATTTTGTGCATTTGCGACACGAAGAGGCTCGCTATAAAGATGTCGCATCGTATCTGTACCAAAATACTCACTGATCGGAAGTTTATTTACCAGAATATCTCCCTTTTTAATTTGTACTGTATCCCACATCAGATCTTCACGTACTGCCTTATACACTCTGACGCGTGCAACTGACTCTTTTCTTCGCCCAACAGCAAACACATAATCCTTCTTCTGTTTTGCTGGAGATGTTACTTTTATTGTTTCTTCCTGTACTGTTGCCATAGCTTAGTTTTTTACCTGCAGCTTATCTTCAAACGTGTGTGACGGTCCGACAAATACCTTTAATCTCTTCAACATCTGATCACGAAGCTTGTTCTGCGGAAGCATACCCTTCACTGCTCTTTTGATAATCTCTTCCGGCTTTCTGCCACGAAGTTCTCGAAGTGTTTCAATACGCAAACCTCCCGGATATCCAGAATAACGATAGTAATTCTTCTGCTCCTCTTTCTTACCGCTTGCATGCACCTTTTCTGCATTCACAATAACAACATAATCTCCACAATCAAGATTTCGAACAAAATCTGACTTACCTTTTCCCATTAAAAGCCCTGCGATCTGCGTCGCAGTTCTTCCAAGCGTTTTTTTATCAAGATCGATTAGATGCCATGCCCTCTTCACATCACTAATTTTTGTTGACTGTGTAAGATGTTGATTCATTTATTTCTCCTTTTTCACTCGTGCTTTCACAGCCGTTTTTTTAACGACTGGCTTCTTCTCAGAAGTCGCTACAGCTTTTTTTGTCTCATGTTTCTTTTGGGCAACAACTGCTTTTCCTTTATCGACAAACTCGATATAGGCAACAGCCGCATTATCAGCAATCCTGGTTCCTGTATAAACGATTCTTGTATAGCCACCCGGCCGACTTGCAAATCGGGGTGCGACTTCCTGCATCATCTTCAACACAGCCTGCTTTGTGAGATACGGCTCAATCATACGGGATGCACCCTCACCCATCCGCGCTCTCGTAATAAGCTTCTCAATGTAAGGACGGATCGTTTTTGCCTTCATGTGCGTTGTATGAATACGCTCATTCATTACGAGCGCTGAAGCCAATGACTTAAAAAGCGCCTTCCGCTCATTTGTGTCCCGACTAAACTGTCTTCCGAATACATTCTTTCTCATATAAAAAAAGATATTAAGATACTAACATCAAGATATTAGGTACACAAGAAACATGCGTAATATCTCAAATATCTTAGTCTCTTAATATCTTGTGGATTAAATGGACAGGGAAATTCCCTTTTCAGATAACTTTTCTTCAATAATTGCGATTGATTTCCCACCCATGTTTCTCATGGAAACAATATCTTTCTTTGGTGTCTGCATAAGCTGACCGACCGTTTCAATACCACCGTTTCTCAGAGAATTATAAATTCTTGTCGGAAGATCAAGTTCGTCAATTGTCAGATTCAGAATATCACTGGAAAGAGAAGATGTGCTTGTCACTGATTCGCCGGCAGCTGCAGCTTGCGGCTGATATACCTGCGTAAAGCTGTTCGCAAGAATTTTTGCTGCTGTCTCGAGTGCTTCTTTTGGTGATACAACCCCATTTGTCCAGATTTTCAACACTAACTTATCAAGATTTGTCTGTCTACCGACACGTGTCGCTTCAACTGAATAATTTACTCTCTTTACCGGTGTAAAGATCGCATCCGTAGGAATTACACCAAGTGTTCCGATCTTTCGCTCATCAGAAAGTGAGTATTCATACCCCTTTTCAACTGTCATTTCCATATCAAATTTTGATTTTGGACCTGAGAGAGAACCGAGATAATGATCTTCGTTCAAAATCTCAACGCCATCTGGCAACTCAAGATCTTTTGCGGTAATTTCTTTTGTGCCTTTTACTGAAAGTTTAATCGTCGCAGTTTCTTTACTGTCTGAAAGACGAATATGAAGATCTTTGATGTTCAGGAGTAATTCAACAATGTTTTCCTTAAGACCAGGAAGCGTTGAAAATTTATGCTTCACTCCTGCAATCTTTACGGATGTGACTGCTGCGCCGGGAATAGATGTATAAAGAACGCGTCGCAACGCATTTCCCATAGTATACCCATATCCTGGCTGCAATGGCTCGATAACAAACTCAGCATAGTCCTGAGTTGCGGAGAGCTCTTTCACTTTAAATTCTGTATCTGTCATAACAAGACTTATATTATAGCACTATCTTGAATAGTATTCAATGATCTGTTGTGTATTGAATGGAACCTCTAAATCTTCCCGTTTTGGCATACGAATTAGCTTCCCAGATGTCCCCTGACGGTCAAGAAATGGAGCGACATCTTTTTTCTCTGCAAGAAGTGAGGTAATACTTGCTGTTGCCTGAATCTTTTCTTTCAGACTGACAATATCTCCCTCTTTGACCTGATAAGAAGGAATTGACATTCTTTTTCCGTTTACAAGGACATGTCCGTGTCCGACAAACTGCCTTGCCTGAAATCTGCTCTTCGCAAATCCCAAACGATACACGAGATTATCAAGTCTTGTTTCCAAAAGAGCAATAATCATCTCACTTGAGTCTCCCTTTTGTTTTCCGACAGTTTGTACAAGGTGCTTAAACTGCTTCTCAAACATCCCGTAAATAACTTTTGCCTTCTGCTTCTCACGAAGCTGCTGACCGAATTCAGAGAGTCTTCGCTTGTTTTTCTTTCCATGCACACCAGGGGGAACCATAAGCCTCCTCTGAAGTGATGATGATTGCTTATCAAGGATATTAACCCCTTCACGTCTTGCCAAACGATGCTTCGGTCCAGTATATCGTGCCATTAGACTCTCCTCCTTGCTTTTGGTCTCGGTCCGTTATGAGGAATAGGAGTGAGGTCAGCAATTGAAGTAATCGAAACACCGACCGCTTTAATCGCACGAAGAGAAGAATCACGTCCTCCTCCTGGTCCGCGGACAAATACATCAGCCGTCTTCATTCCCTGATCTGCTGCTTTCTTCACTGCGTCTTCAACTGCCAGAGAGGCTGCATAGGGGGTGGACTTTCGCGTTCCCTTAAAACCCTTTGCTCCTGATGAACTCCAGGAAACCGTTTCTCCCTGTTCATTGGTAACAGTCACGAGCGTATTATTGAAAGTTGCTGTCACATACACTCTCCCATGAGGAGTTGCGGGGGATGACTTCTTCTTTGTCGTTGTTTTTGTCACTGCTTTTGCCATAGACTACTTCTTTCCTCCGGCTGCTGGCTTCGCTTTTTGCGCTGCTGATGTCTCCATCTTCATAGCGAGCTCTTTTTTGATTGCGCCGATCGTCACTCTCTTTCCTCGCTTTGTGCGAGCGTTAGATCTGGTCCTCTGTCCACGAGACGGAAGATTTCTTGCATGACGCTGTCCTCTGTAAGATCCTATCTCACGAAGTCTTCTGATATTTCCGACAACCTCTGCACGCAAATCTCCTTCAATCTTATAGGTATCAAGCACATTCTGGACTCTCTTCTGCTCTTCTTCACTCAGATTCTTAACCCTGATTGAGGCATCGATCTTCGCATCTTTTAAGATCTTCTCCACATTACTTCTGCCTATTCCATACAAATAAGAAAGTGCAATATCTATTCTTTTCTCAACTGGTATCTGAACTCCGTGAATACGCATAATAAAATTATCCCTGACGCTGCTTATGTTTTGGCGTCTGGCACACAACATACAACACGCCTTTTCGCTTAAGAATCTTACACTTGAGACATCGTTTCTTGATACTTGCTTGCACTTTCATAGTAATTACCTGTTATAACGAAACACAATTCTTCCTTTATTCGCATCATAC
>JBDKFM010000019.1:0-20205 GCA_039798685.1 Candidatus Parcubacteria bacterium
ACCGTTCTTCTTCATATTTCTTTTAAATTGCTGCATATCCATTCTCGATGAGAAGGATGATCGGGAAAATCCTTTTACTAAAGAATCTGAGTTCATTTGATTGAAGACTTCAGAGATGAATCGTCTCGATGCCGAAACGATAGTCTGGATAAGGGTGTCAAGCTGTGGTACTGACTGAAGAGTTACTGTTGTTTTCATAAAAAATGCCCCTGTCATTGCAACGAATGTGCAATTTTGGGGCAGCCAAGAATGTACTGGATATTAACAACTGGGAAAACATGTTGTCAAGTACCATTTCTTATAACGCGAATCGATGTCTGAGTCGCAGCAGTACTTTTCTGTATGGAAACAGTGTATGGTTTTTTACCTATGACTCCCTGAAGCACAACTTTTTCAGGATTACTTCCGGATGTATCAGAGCGGAGGCTCAGATGAAAATTTTTTCTGTACCAATTTGTAACAACATCGACGGCATCTGAAGTTTCGTAATGGATATATGTATTCGTTTTTGAAAGCTGCACACTTCCTGGGTAGGAAAGAAACGATGCGCCCTGCATAGATGAAATATTTTCTGAAAGCACATCGCGCTGGGGGATCCGAGAGGAGGGAGATGCACGGAAAAGAAAAGCAAAGAAAAAAAGAGAGAGAAGGAGAAGAAAAAAGCGGACTGTGTTCATGAAAACAACAGCATTATAACCTACGATGAACAATTGAACCAGTTGTTTATTTCTTTACATCACCAGTTATCTGCTTTTCTCCAATACGAAGAGAGTTCGGAGTGAGTGTTTTCAGAATATTTGAGCTACCTCCGTCAACCTGCCGCTGCAGACTACTCTCAATATATGATGTATCAATCCGTTGTAACATTCTCGTCAGCTCGGGATCATCACCTTTTATCCCAACTTTCGTACGAATCTCAGAGAGAATCTCGAGCACCTTGGTGATTTCCTCTTCGGCAATCAAATCAACCTGAAGATGCAGCTCTTCCCTAAGACTTGCAACCTGACCTGCGCGGTTCTGACTAAGAAGCACCAGAATCGAGAGAAATATCGCCTCAAGAGACACAATCATCGTCAGAAGACCAAAAGGGAAAGGATCAAAAGGCGTAATCCATGCAATCATCCCTGTATTTAAAACAATCCAGAGAGCGAACCAATAAACATGGAGTACTCCGAATGTAAAACTCCCGAACGCTGAGGTGACAGCATCCGCTATTTTCTCGGTAAATTTTCTGTGTCCGAGGGCTTTTGCTTCAAATGAGCGTATAATTCTCCGTCTTCTGGAGATTTTATCAGTTTGAGGTGTCTGGTTCATAGGCAGGTACCAAAAATCAGGACTTTTTTTGTTGGATTTGCTTGGGGTAACGGATACGGAAACGGTCTTTATACCTGAGTCCCTGAAGAATACCACCTGCAGTCACACCGTTCAGAAGTGGAGATTTCAACAAGCTCTCGTATGCGAGAGCACCGACTGCAACAACTACTGAGAGAAGTACCCAATGGTGGATATGGTATGTCCTGTGCCTTCCGTGAATCTTCAGATTCGGAAGAATCTCGATGTTCTTAAACTTCACTCTCGGAAGCTTATGCTGCTTTTTCTCAGGATGCGAAAACAATAGAAAGAGGTAGTAACCGACCGCAAAAGACACTAAAAAGATAATTATCGTCCTCATATATGATCCGGTTATTGTATGGTAGGGAATATTTTGATTATTGTCAACGGAGCTGCATTGAACGCACCAGCCAGGTCTGAACTCACTTTATAGACTGAAAAGCTGTTGTTTTGGTAGACGAGCGGGAAGGGAAGAGTCCGGCTTCTGACCACAACGACGTATGAGATATGGTATCGCAGTGCCAACGCGGCAAACTGCGCATCAGTTAATCCTTCGTATGCGACTCTTGTCACCTCGCGGCTATGCAGGACATCACCACGAAATTGATTCCGTGCACCAGGAGCAACCGCATCAAATTTATCCTTCCACACTTCAGTATATTCAGGGGTAAAGGCGAACTCAAGCACCTCTGAGAGTGTTGCAAGAGTTGATCTTTCTGAAAAGACTCTCCAATCAGGCTCAAATAGCCACCACCTCTCAGGAGGAGTCAAGAAAAGCGCATCTTTTGCCGTATTTTCCTTCGCCCACATCTGCACAGCATACCAATCGGTTTTCTGTGGAAAAATCTGAATTCCCGGCCTCCATACATCAGTCAACAGACTATACCAGGCAAAGAAAACAAACCCTGCAAGCACCAGCACCCAACCTGCAGCAAGCAAGATCTTCTTCGGAAAGAACTTTCGAAAACCAACGATGATAATCGGTATTAACGGAGTAGGGGAGAGAAGAACTGATGTAACCTGAAGGAAAAAAACAGAGCGCGATACAGATCCATCATCGAGATCTCTCACGAGTGAACGCAGAAAATACAGATAACCGAAAAGGAGGATAAAAATACCAATTCGCACAATCTGAAACTGCACAAGGAGTGTGACCGGTAGCCACAATGACACAATTACCTCAAGGCCAATCAGCACAAGTCCCGCATACATAAAATGAGTGACTGTCTCAGTATGACTTGAGAGGGCGCTTCGCTTTTTTATTAAAAAGTACAACACACATGCACTCAGCCCACTGAGTGTCAGAAAAAGTACGTTGGGAGAGTGTGAAAGTGGGTAAAATACTGTATACATCAGGCTGTTACTGAGTATCTGAAACCACTCCGGTCGGAGGCTCCAGTCCAAAGGAGATTTTCCGAATTTCCACAGCAAAACCGGGAGCGCACAGAGTACAAATAACACAAACCCTGGTACAATTTTCAGAGGAGGAATCTCTCTCCATCTCCCCTGAAGGTACCGGAGTGCAATATCAACACCAAACATAAAAAGCACAAAATGTACGGAAAGCGCATGAAAATTGTAGAGAATCCCAAGCATCAGAAAGCTAAGAACATACCTCTTTTTGAGATACCATTCAATTGAAAAAAGGAGGAATGGAAACACAAATGTCCTATTGAGTAAACTGAACTCAAATATCGGAAAAGCTGCAAATCCCAGATGGGGAAACACAAAGACAAGCACTGACAAAAATGCTGCGGTCGTATTCTTAAAGAGTGTGAGGCTCAGCCTCCATATCGCCCAAAATGTAAAATATGTCGCGACAACGTGCGTAAGAAATAAACCAATTTCCAAAACGCCTGCCTTGTAAAGTGGATGAAAGAGATACCAGAAGTATGAAAAATGCGTCTTCCTCAGCTCAAAAAACGGATCATTGGGGTAGAGAGCAGGAAAGACATCTTTCTTTACAAACGGAATGTGAATCGATTGATCAAAGGTACCAAAGTAATATCCTGAAAGTGAAATCGTGAGCACTGCGAGTACAAGAAACAGGAGATGGCGGAAAAAAACATTTTTCTCAAAAAAGGAGGCCCAATTACTGAGTAACAGTAGTTCCGTTCCGTTTTTCAGCTTTTTTGTCTCAGACATGCCTTATTATTACACATCTCCAACAAAAATCTCAATTTTTCCATTTCTGGCAGCCTTTCTTGTGAGGGGTTACAAAAATACAGTATAATAAATATCTATGCGGATTGCATTTTTTACTGATTTTGTCGCACCTCCTCAAAACGGAGTGTGGACTTCAATCATCAATCTTTCGTCAATACTCTCGTCAATGGGACATGAAATAATTATCTTTACTCCAAAACCCTCGAGTAAAAAAAGCATAAAACTGGTCGATACACGAATAACCATAAAATTCCTCCCGTCGATCCCTGGATTTCTGTATCCCGACCTCCGCCTCGGATTTCCCGTCAGCCCCGATCTAATAAAAAAAATTAAAGCGCTAGATATCGATATTATCCATGTACACTCGCAGCTTTCTGTCGGTCTCGGTGGAGTGTTTATCGGAAAAATTCTTAAGATACCGATTGTCATCACGCAACACAACTATGCAATGGAGGAGGACTTTCTGGAGATCATAAACATCCACTACATGACAAAGCAGGTAAGTTCTTTTCTCTGGAAATATACAGCATTTTTCTTAAACCAAAGCGATAGGATTATCGCTCCGACTGAGATGATACGAACTGATCTTCTCAAACATGAAATTCATCCTGAGGTGCGTGTACTCCCGAACACCATACAGGCACACGAAGTAAAACTGATTTCTGCTGCTCAGCTGCTAAAACTAAAAAAAAGTCTCCGTCTCAAAAAAAATGTCATACTTTTTGTAGGGAGACTTTCAAAAGAGAAAAGTGTTGACCTGCTGCTTGAGAGTTTCAGCAGAGTAATAAAAGAAGAGCCTGATACCTCACTCCTCATCATAGGTGACGGTCCACAATCAACGAGTCTCAAAAAACTTGCGAAAAGGTTGAATATCGCTACGCATGTTATGTTTACCGGAGAGATAGATCAAGAAAAACTTCTCACAAAGGGCTACTATCAACTGGCGCGCCTTTTTGCAACGGCGAGCATGACTGAGGTACAGCCTGTGTCGCTCATCGAAGCCATGTATTTTGGACTCCCTGTGATCGGTATCGCAAAACTCGGAATTCTCGAGATGATGAAGAATACCGGCCTCCTCTCTATGTCACATAGTAGACAGGAATTTGCTGATAATATCCTGAAAGTTCTGCAGAGCGACACGCTACATGCACGGCTTACGCAAAAATCACTCGCAAAATACAAAAGCACCTATGAACCAGCAATTGTCGCAACAGAGTACGTCAGAATCTGTGAATCACTACAACGCATGAAGCGAAGCAGACATCAACAGCAGATCCTACTCTCATGAAAAAAACATCAGAACCACTCAGACATACAATAACAGCGATTATTCCAGCATTTGATGAAGAGAAAACAGTTGCTGACGTTTTGACCTGCGTGACAACGTCTGGACTGATCGATGAAGTCATCTGCATAAACGATGCCTCATCAGACGGTACAAGGGAAATTCTAAATTCATTTAAAGAGAGTGTTCGGATAAAACATCTTAAAATAAATAAAGGGAAAGGATATGCGATAGCGGAAGGGGTGAATATGGCCAAAGGTGACATCGTTATATTTCTTGATGCGGACCTCATCAATTTTTCAAAAACTCATATAAAAATGCTCCTAGAACCAGTACTGAATAAGGGATACGTTGGTACCGTCGGTTTTATAACCGGTTTTCCCCCAAAAAGATGGAAGTACATTTTTTCACAAAGCATCGGTGGACAGCGTGTCTATTACAAAAAAGATCTGATAAAACATCTGCCGGAAATGAAAAAATCCCGTTTCGGCATAGAAATTCTTCTCAACGATCTTTTTGAGAAGAAAAAAATAAAAAAAGTAATCCTCAAAAATCTTGATCATCTCCTCAAACATGAAAAATATAAAGGAACAAAGATGATCAAGGAAACTGTGAAAGAAGTACGGGAAGTTGGACAAACTATCGTGAAACGACATTTGACAATGCCATCCCAACAAGCACTAAAACGACAAACCAAATACATAAAGCGGGTGCAAAAATTGACCCGCGACATCTCCAAAAATCTCCGCTAATACTTTATAGTGAGTACCCAAGATCTGCGATGCTTTTCAGCTGCGCATCAGTAAACTGTGCTGAGTTTTTCTTGAGCACATAAAGACACGTCGGTTTATTTGAAAAAACAAAACGATCGTACTGAGAAATAAAACTTTTTGTCACTATAGAAAATGGCCATTCCTTGCATGCTCCATAAAAAAAGTCTGGAGGTTCATTTTTTAGCAGTTCCTCCCTGGCAGTGGAGTACCTCGGAAATCCAGACATCACCGATGTGTACCAGCTGTAGACATATGGCGATGTTCTATCGGCCTGCCAGTAAATAAGATCATTCCAGCCATCAAGAAATAACGTTTGCTGAGGAGTTGAGAGACGGCGTACTACTTCACCTGTCGTATAGTACTGATTGTATCCTTCATAAAAAAGCTGTTGGGAATCTGTTTTCTCTCTCAGATATGAAGTGGGGTTTCCCAGAAACGCAAGAAGTGAAAGAAAAAGCACGGCGGATATCCCCCTAAAAAGCCACACTCTCTCCTGCACCATGAAAAGAAAATATGAGATGCAAAAAAGAAAAAGGGCATACCAGCTTAGCATATGAAACGCTTCGTAAAATCCAACACCTGGAGGCGTAGGACGAAGATTCGCAAGTCCGAGACTGACGAAAACGATCCCGAGAAGAATAGCAGCGTGCTTTCGAGTCACGGAAACAAAAATAAGGATAAAAAATACAAGAGAAAGCACCATCTCAAAATAACGAAGAGACGTCATGCGTCCTGTAAAAAACACAGCAACCGGATAAAAATAAGAACTGAGTACCCCAATCGCGGACAGGGGATCCTTCAGGTGAAATGATCTGTTTACCGTGACGACGTTAAAATAAAAATCATTGAACGGAAAAAGAAGGAACATGCAAAGGGAAGGAAGTACAAATCCAACAAGCGATACCAGCCTCAGCCTCATCGTCTTGAGAGTTATCAGATAAACACCATACAAAAACAGCACCACCGGCGCATATGGCTCCCTCATCCAGAAGATAAAAAACACAGCAAACGTACAAACCGTGAGATCAACTAATGAAGTATTTTTTACCCGCAACCCCGAAAAAACAGTACCGAGCAGGTACACGAGAGGATAGACGATAAGCGCCTCTGCTAAAAATCTGTCTCCAAAAAAATAAAACTTTGTTCCTTCATACAGCACAAGAAACACTAATGCGACTGGCCCAAACCTGCGGAGCAATAACAAGCCGAACACAAACGAGAAAAGATATACAAACACGCGGTGAAACACCACGAGCTGATAGATACTTGTGGGCTGAGTGAGTTCCTGCACTGCAGCGCTGACATACGCAGCAAGAGGCTGATGATTGAAGAAAATCTGTTCGTAGAGAACTTGTCCTTTCAAGATAAACCATGCGCCGACAAAGTTGGAACAGTCATCAAAACAACCGAACGATCCGATTTTTTTGTATGAGACGTAAGTGAAAAGTACAAACGAAGCAATGTAGAGTGCATACATCCAAAGATGTCTGAAAAATCGAAAGAAACCGTGCAATTTCATATGTATCATACTGGTGACCGTTCTCCATTCTGAAAACGAATTCCCTGTCCGAGCAAATACCAGAAAACGAGAAGCACCCAGACACTGACCGGATTAAAAAGAAGTACTGTCAGTAATCCGAGAAGAAGTGCTGTCTGAACAATATTTCTTTTCTGGTAAAAATCCATACTTGCATTCCACAACAGAAGAAAAAAAGCACCTACGCCGATAATCCCGGATTGGACAATCATATCAAGAACAATATTATGACTGCTATCTACATAACGTGCACTAATGAAGCTCGCAAATCTGAGTGACTGTTCATGAAGCAGAAGATCAATATTTCCGAATCCTCCTCCTATAATCGGATGTGCAATAAAGGAAAGAACCGCCGCATACCAGATCTCTACTCTACTCTCATGAATATTACTCAGAAAATACGGGGTAAGAACCGTTGCGAGTACTAAAAGAAAAGATATGACTGTAATTCGGGAAAGCTTCGCCGGAAACCGATACGAGAAGAACAGAAAAAATGCCTGAATCACAAAACCCATCACACCTGAACGTGAGCCTGAAATAATAAGAAGCACTGTCAGAAGCAGGAAACAGAATAACACAAGTTTTTTAGAATTCTTTTGTATAAAAAGAAGAGGGAATACGACAAGCGCAACAGCAGCGAGACTATTCGGTTCTCCCAAAAAACCAAATGATCTCCCGACCACATTAACCCCGAAAAAAAAGTCACCACACAACTGGATGATCAAAAAACATGTCAGCGCTTTTGCTCCGATATGCTGCAGGACATTTTTGTCAGCAAATATACTGAAGAGCAGCAGATGCCAGAAGAGAAAAATTCCCTGCAAACGGTAGGAATTGCCAAAGAATGAAAGTGGTGTTCTGAAAAAAATAAGATCAAGAACCGAGATGCTAAACAGCACAAGAAATCCGATCAGAACAGGATACGGGATATTCGGCTTCTCATGTCTCAGGAGACGGAAGAGTACGAGTAACTCAATTGCGATTTGCGCAACAATTACTTTTGGAACCTCAAACTGCGAAGAACCGATAGGAAAAACAACAAAGGGAAGAAAGAAGAGGAGGAAAACAGTCAGATAAAATGGGATTCTGTTCACAGCTTAGGGAAGATCAATTGCCTGAAAGTCTTCGTGTAGTGTATCGTGCTTTTTTAGTTTTACAAAACGGAATGGGGGAGCAACGATCTCAGCAATACTCTTGTCGATATCTGGTTTCACCTGATACCACCCCTGATCTGGAACAGAAAATACATACATTCCTAACTCATTTGTTTGTACAGAAAATACTTCATGGGTAAACACATTTTTGAGCGTCACCGTGACATTCTTTGCGGGAGTTTTCTTCGAAAACCCTCCAAGCCATTGAAACTTTTTAAGTACAATTTTCCCACTAATTGTATGCATAAATGACGTGAGTGGGGGTGTGACCGGAGATGTAAGAGGACTGACTGCATAGGCATGCCGATTCATACCTGAAATCTGAAGCACAGTCATAAAAAGAAGCGAGATTATAACCACCAAAAGAAACGGAGATTTTTTCATGACTGAATTTACTATATAAACTCTGACAACAACCTGTCAATGATGAAAAGGGGAGTATGATGAGTATTAGACGGCAATGCCTTGTGAGCGGAGTCTTTTTGCTTCGGCTTCATCAAGAATTCTCTTGCGGATTCTGATGTTTTTCGGTGTCACTTCAACCAACTCATCATCACTCACATACTCAAGAGCATCCTCAAGACCCATGACTTTTGGAGTATTGAAATGCTCCATTGTGCCATCACCTTTTGAACGCATATTAGAAAGCGCCTTACTCTTACACACATTCACCCTGATATCATCATTTCGTGAGTTCTGACCGACAACCTGCCCTTTGTACACAGGTACCCCAGGACCAATAAACAATACTCCTCTATCCTGTATATTTGTTAAACCGTAGAGATTTGACTGACCTGACTCATGTGCGACGAGAGATCCGCTCGAGCGCTGATGCATAAAACCGTCATCCGGCCGGTACTCAACGAAAGAAGAGTTTATGATCCCAAGACCCCTCGTGTCTGTCAAGAATTCACTGCGGTATCCAAAAAGATCTTTTGTCGCAATCTCGAACTCAAGATATACGATATTGTTGTCATCACTCATCATGTCCTTCATCTCTCCATGTCTTTCTCCCATTTTTTGCATAATAATACCTGAGTAGTCCTGAGGCACCTCGATAAGTACCCTCTCGTATGGAGTCATGGTTTTTCCATCCACTTTGGTGGTAATTACCTGGGGACGGGAAACCTGGAACTCATATCCCTCACGTCGCATCCGCTCGATGAGGATTGCCAGATGCAACTCACCACGTCCTGAAACCATCCACTCACCTGTTGGCGTGTCTTCTACTCTCAGAGCTGTATCTGTCTCAAGTTCTTTGTAAACACGTTCCCTTATCTGACGTGAGGTCTTAAATTCCCCTTCCTGTCCGGCAAACGGAGAATTGTTGACGCTAAACGCCATTCGTACTGTGGGCTGCTCTATTGCGAGAAGCGGAAGTGCTACCGGCTCAGTAACATCAGCCACTGTTTCTCCGATTGTAATATCAGGAATACCTGAGATAGCGACAATATCACCGGCCACTGCTTCTTGTGTATCAGCGCGGTTTAACCCGACAAATGTCATAAGTGATGTGAGACGAAACTTTTTCATCTCACCGTCTCTGGTAATTTGCATCACTTCCTGATTCTGAGTTAACGTCCCGTTATAAATCTTTCCCGTCGCAACACGTCCTTTATGTGAGTCCGTACTCAGTGTTGTTGCCTGAAATTGTAATGGCTTTGTCGGATCTCCGGTAGATTTAGGAATATATTTAAGAATTGCCTCAAAAACAGGGGAAATATCTGTCATGGTGGAGAGATCCGGCTCAAGTCCGGCTTTCCCTTCTTTTCCTGATGCATACACGACAGGGAAGTCGGCTGTTTCATCATCTGCACCAAGCTCAAGAAACAAATCGAGTGTTTTATCATGCACATGATGTATTCTCGCATCCGGCTTATCGACTTTATTCACAATAACGATAATTTTCAGACCAAGCTGCAGCGCGTGCTTCAGAACAAACCGCGTCTGCGGCATCGGACCCTCTTTGGCATCAATAAGGAGAAGTGCTCCATCCGCCATACGAAGCACTCGTTCTACCTCGCCACCGAAATCAGCATGTCCCGGGGTATCAATGATATTGATCTTTGTCTCCTCGCCGGTTGGAGACTCCCAAACAACAGACGCATTTTTGGAAAAAATAGTAATTCCACGCTCTTTTTCAAGCTCGTTACTATCCATGATCAAATCAGTGCCTTCAAACTCTTTATTAAGATGTGTTTTAGTCTGGCGAATCAACGCATCAACCAAGGTTGTTTTCCCATGGTCGACGTGAGCAATAATCGCAACGTTTCGTATATTCATAACTCTAAAAACCCTCCTTCGCCTGCGCTTGGAGGGATTACTCTCTTATTATACTAGAAATGAGTAAAAACTGGAAATACCAATTGCACCCCCCCCCAATTCTATCCTCCTCGCTTTACCACATTCGTCTGAATAGGAAGTTGCACACTAATCTGCTCTCTTGCCTGACTTGCAATTCTTCTCAAGCTCTCGTGCGGATGGGATCTTGCGTCGAACTCGACGACAACTACCAGATCAGTCGTCACTTTATTTGGCCCTGGCTGATCCTCAGTAAAAGGTGATCTGCGTGGCCGAACAGAATCTGTTGGAGGCAATACATTTCCTGGTGACGCGATAGCAGTCATAACAACGTTTCGTCTCATAAACCCTTTTCTCCTGACTCTCATGGGCGAAAGAAATGCGTGAGCTTCTGCTCCAAGTGAAAGTAGCGGCTGTGTCGTGATCTCGCCATTTTCAGAAACTCCACCTTTTTTAAATTCGTTAATCCCTCCGCGAACTATGACACTGGTATCACCGGTCGATAAATAACAAACAACTTTCTCAACCGCATCTGGCCGTGTGTACCTCTCAACAAGTGAAGAAGGGAGGAGTTTTGTAAGAACGTCTTTCATAGACTGTCATCTTACCTCAGATACGAAGAATTATCAACTATAGGGTATTATTTTTTAAAAAACGTCTTCTTTTTTAACGCATCAGGCAAAAACGAATCGACGCCATCCGGTCCGACGTATTTCTCGCTCCACGTATACTCTTTGGCATACCCGAGATCTTTCATATGTTTTGTTGGGGCATTGCGAAGATGAAGAGGCACCGGTTCGTTAGGAAACTCATAGACTGCTTCTTTCGCAAGTCCCAACGCATTTGTCACGGATCTTGATTTCTTGGAAGTTGCCAGATAGAGACAAATATGAGCAAGTATGAGTTGTGCCTCAGGCATCCCGATCTTATTGACTGCCTCGAATCCTGCGTTCGCCTGAATCAGCGCACCCCGGTCTGCAAGACCTATATCCTCTGACGCGAAAATAATCATACGCCTGGCGATAAACTTCGGATCCTCGCCATTCTCAAGCATGCGGGCGAGATAGTACAGCGCAGCATCAGGATCTGATCCCCGCATAGATTTTATAAATGCGGAGATTATGTTGTAATGTTCATCTGCTTTTTTATCATAAAGACCAGCTGAGCGTGTCTGAAAAATCTCTTTAATCATTTCATCATCAATTTTCTTTTTTTCAAAATTCAAAACAGCCATCTCAGTCGCATTCAGCATGATTCTCGCATCACCACCTGAAAGCCTGATCAGAAGCTCCTTCGCACCGGGAGTAATCTTCTTCTTATATCCGCCGTATCCGTTCTCCATATCACTGAGTGCACGATCAATAATCTTCTCAAGATCATCCTTCTCAAGACCTTTGAGAACAAACACCCTGGATCTTGAGAGCAACGCACTAATTACCTCGAAAGAAGGGTTCTCTGTCGTCGCACCTATGAGTGTAATAAGCCCGCTCTCAACATGGGGTAGGAGCACATCTTGTTGGGCTTTATTCCATCTGTGGATTTCATCAATAAAAAGAATTGTTTTTTTCTGCAACAACGGAGAGGATTTTGCTTCTTCAACAATTTTTTGCAGATCAGCCTTGCCTGCAGTAACACCAGAGAGCATATGAAAGTCTGCGTGTGTTTCTTGCGCGATGATAGATGCGAGTGTCGTTTTTCCCGATCCCGGTGGACCCCATAAAATCATCGATGAAAGTTGATCCTGCTCAATCATCCGGCGGATAAGTTTTCCTTCTCCTACCAAATGATGCTGTCCATAAAATTCTTTGAGGGATCGCGGCCTGAGCCTGGTTGCGAGGTTCATATAACTATTTTACACTCCTTCGCAAAAAAATGCGAAAATATCCATCTGTTAAGATATATTTATGGTAACCCTTCATGTAAAGGCAGCAAACGGCATACACAAAGTAAGAGGACTCATCGGAGCAAGTCACCCTCAGGCACTGCTTATAAAAACCCGCTTTGGGATCCACACCTTTGGCCTCAGGTTTCCCATAGATCTGGCTGTACTCGATCATGATGGATTTGTGCAGACCATACGCAAAGGATTCAGACCAAACGGAATATTTCTCTGGTCACCTCGATACAGCAGGATTCTTGAGCTTCCTGAAGGAACGATTGAGAAGAAACAGATAAAAAAAGGAGTGCAAATTACGCTTGTTTTTGAGTAGATATGAGGCTACATGAAGTAGTAGGGGAATTGACATAAGGCTTATAGTATAGTATACTTACCGCTATGCTGCACCTGTTCCTGCCTGTGGTACTTTTTGTAGCCACGCAGATCTCCATACACTCCCAGCCTCAGATTGAGCCTGTTCTTGCGACGCGCACAATCTCGCTTGAGAAGCGTTATCCAAACCCGTTTGTGAATACGGTTTTTAAAGAGAATATCCTTCTTAATCTCGCGTATATGCGTGGTATTGTTTCCCCATCTAAAAACGTCGACTGGGTAAAAGTCACAGAGCCATTTACCTATACACTCATTTTGCAACCAGGAGAGGTCTTTGCCTTCCAAGAGGATGTACTTCCTGAGTACAGGGACAGCCTCGCCAAAACAACAAATGCGCATTTTAACGCGCAGGAAGGCTTCAAATCTGATGGCTATCTGATGGGTGATGGCGTATGCCACCTCGCATCGCTTATCTACTGGGCGGCTGCAGATGCAAAGCTTCATGCAAAAGCACCGACCAACCACAACTTCGCACATATTCCCGAGGTGCCGAAAGAGTATGGTGTCTCAATCTACTATGCCCCAGGCAATGAGACTGGAAATGCCAGACAAAATCTCTATGTAAAAAATGATAAAACGATACCAATTGCGTTTGTCTTTTCATACAAAGACGACTTGCTTCGTGTTGATGTCAAAGAAGAACTGAAAAAACCCTCTTGACGAAGCATAACGCAGAGGCGCATGATCAAAGTGAAATGCGACGACTGCATCTCCTGTTTACACTCACATCCCTCAGTGTCCTCCTGGTCACACTTGAACGGTTTTCATTTACTACTATGGTGGTCCTCCAGCCTTATAGCTTTCTGAGACTTCATGAGGTCATCCAGATGCTTGTCATCATCCTCATCACAGTACTTATTCCTTTCTTCATACTCAAAGAAGTCACACATAACTTTGAACTTCTCAAAACGAAACAAGGTACAGCGCTCGGAGTACTTTTTATCACGGGTGTCTATTTTTATGCAACGGGAAACGGCGCACATGAAATCGCAAGTTATCTCTTCAACACTTTCTGTGATGTGAAATTTTTTACCTCAACACTCTGCGGAAGTATGTTTTTTAATGATTACTATTTTGGAAATATACTCTATTTCTTAGGCGCATCACTGATGACAATACCACTCATACTTTTTGAGAGAGGAAATCCGAGAAACCACGCGCAAAACCGGGATTTAGGATTAATCATTGTCAATGCAGTTGTGTATGCAATCGCAATTGTCGCGTACGCAGCGTTTGACCGCGTCCTCGTCGGACTAGTCTATGCGGTCGTGATGATGCTCATTATAGATATGCTCTTACTCACTGCGAAAAAACCATGGCGGAGCCTACCATTTACGCTCTACTCAAGTGTGTGCTACACACTTGGTGCACTCATCGCACTCCTTTTGCGCTTCTAAAAGGAAAAGCGCTTGAATCAATCTATAAATTATCCTATAATATATAGATGCGAGCTAAAGAATTTACTGCTCCAGATACTGTCGGGCTGAGAATGCAACCTATCCTCCTCGAAGAGGGGATCGGGGTATACCAGTATCCACCAGGAGTGCAGAGAAGCCAACGACTTATTGAAGCAGCTGTGAGATTATTTGATTTTATACCTAATTCCGAAGATTTCCGATGGCATCTTGCATATGAGTATGCACAGGCGAAAGAAGTAGGATTTAATAAGCAGAATCTCGAGAATGCCCTGCGTGCAACGTATCTCTCAACTACTGAGAGCCGCAGAAACGGAAAACCTTCAACAACGACAGAAAGAAATGTGCGACAAGTTTCCCGCGCTCTTAAGAATATTGGAGCAAGAAGAATCCTCCAGGAGAGATATGCTGCTTCAAGACCAGATATGATGCCTGATCATGTGCGATACGAATTCACGCCCACAAACAGGGTACAAGAAGATAATAAACAACGACCGATTCCAATCGTTGTGACACCATGTCCCGAAGCACTCTACCAACTAAGAATTTATCGTGAAAATGAATACCTCGCAAGACTAGGGTTTAATATACATTTTGAGTCAGGTCAAATGATTGCCTCAATCGTCAATATGCAGGGAAGAAAAGACGGGGCTGAGTTTCTGCAGGGCTACAGTGGCGAGTTCGGAGAGAGTGCGTTTAATGTGTTGGTACGCAGAATGAAGGCGCTGGCAACGAGTGACCCTGACAATCCGATACATTTAAGAGGACTTAAAAACCCGAGGGCAATTGAACGGAGCGGACTTTATAACAGTGTGTTCAAAAGGGAAGGAATACCCCGATTTTCCACAAAGGAACCAGCTACCGCGAAATTTGTCGACTCCACGACGAATGTTGATCCTCAATCACATGTCGTCATCATATAGCCATGCTATAATTACACAATATTGGGAAGTCGTCTAATGGTAGGACAACGGACTTTGGATCCGTTTATTCTGGTTCGAATCCAGGCTTCCCAGCAAAATTTCAAGCCTCAAAAATAATATATCAAACTGATCAACCCCTGAGTGATTTCGAGCTTTGATATAATCAGTGAAATGAGTAACACTGCTATATCTGAAAGAAGGGAGCCTCCTCAACAAGGCAATAGGGTACTTCGTGTATATGAAGGCTTTGGGAAACCACCAGTCGACTCCTTATCGTGGTTTATTGGAAATATGGCAGGAAATACAAAACAAAACGAAGCTATTGCTGACTTATTTAGAGCAAACGGATTTCACATCGTTGAGGGTGGAAATTTCAATACAAGCAATTCCCTTGAATTTAGTATTTCAGACGATAGTCAGGTAAACGAACATATAAGAGATCTAGAAGTTGCTCGTAAAGTTGGCATTGATATGCCAAGATTTTTTGCTCCAGAAGAAGCAATTAGTGTTAGTGGTCCTTTAGTAGCAAAGCTTCCTGGCTCAGCGAGAGGTGAAGACAAATTTATCTTAAAAAACAAAGACCAAAAAACAAAATTTATAGCATGGGCATTAATGAATCAAAACTTGGGTGATCTTTATGATCAAAAAAACAGAGATGAAATAGTACAAAGAATACTAAGTAAAGTATCCGAAGGTGATTTCAAAGATCCATTTATTGACGAGAGGGGATGGCTTGACAGCTGGTTATTTGAGGAATATATCAATCCACCAGGAGAATACAATACTTCGTTTAGAGTCGTAGCAGACGCATTAGGTGATGTAATTTATTCGCAGGTAGCTCGTTCTGATGCTCAAAAAGAAGCTGAACGATTGCCTACCCCCGAAACTCACTATCCCGTACTTGAACAAATTTCAATACCTGGAAATTCATTCTTTTTACTATTACTACATCCTGATAGCCCATTTTACATTTCCCCTACAAAATTTTTTTCTAATGTAGCAAGTGGCGGAAAACCACTACTTCTCAATGGGAAGCCTGTTGTAGACCAACTAGATAGAAAAATCTTAGAAGATCTTGATATTAATCCTGACGAGCCTGAACTTCCTCAACAACTTTCCGAAACAACAAGCGCAATAGGAAGAGAATATCGACGGTATTTTCCTCATGTTGGAGTAGATTTTATGAAGCGCAGTGACAACGGTAAATTTGTTCTGCTAGAAGTCAATAAAGGACCAAACCTACGACCTGAAGCACTTGGTTTACCAGCTGAAACACCCCCTGAACAAAGTGAACTTGAGCTTTTGCGGAGAATAATTGCAAAACTTCCAAGTTAATATGCATAAACTTGCTCTAGGTAGTTAATACTTTTCTGATAAACCAACTCAGGATACTTGATAGAGTTTATCCATTTTTTTATTCGGAAATCCTCAACCAGCGCTAGCACAGTATTTCCTCAGAATTTCTCCATCGCTCTTCCTTTTTCATCTCCTGTATATATTCAAAAAGTAAGGAAGTATCCGCCTTTTTACCTCTTGACTTACTAGAACAAGTGTTCTATATTTATTAGAACATTCGTTCTAAATATGAAGCAGGATACAAAAAAAATAATTCTACAAAAAGCTGTACCTATTTTTGCACAAAGTGGGTATGAAGGCTTTAGCATCAGAATATTAGCTGAGCAAATTCCAATTGCTCCCTCAGTCATCTACCATCATTTTGAAGACAAAGATGCTCTCTTAAAGGAAATGTTTCAGCAATTGAACAGGAACTTAGGAAATAAACGTGCACAATTACCAAAAAAATCTACTGCCCTGGAGATGCTCAGACAACGAATCGAGTTTCAAATAGACAACCAGGAATCTATTGTCGCAGTTCTCAAATACTATCTCGCATACCGTGACTCTTTTAAAAAATTTAAAAACGGATTTGTTCCTGATAAAAGCGCACTGCACATAGAAGAAGTTTTACGATTTGGAGTAGAAACCAATGAATTTTTTGTCAAAAATCTTGAGGATGATGCAAAAGTAATCACACACGCAATTAATGGCTTTCTTCTTGAATATTATCCATATACCCCAAAAGGTATTGAAAAAAAGGAACTTGTCGAGAGAATTTTGAGCTTTTTAATACGAGCGTTGAAAGGAGGTGAAAATACATGAAAATAATAAACATTCTCGCATTAGTACTTGTAATTGTTGGAGGACTCAATTGGGGTCTCGTTGGTATGCTTCAATTTAATCTTGTGACTTCATTATTCGGAGAAGCATCAATGCTCTCAAATATTGTGTTCATACTTGTTGGTCTTTCTGCAGTCTACGTCGCTGCAGTTGTGCTACCAAAAGAGATGAAGTAATTAACACTTGCGTGGCACAAAACTTGTGCCACAACTAGTGGTAAGTACAGAAAGTATTTACAGGAAAGGAGGTGAAAAATATGAAACAGTCCACATTGTTATTGGTATTAGGAGGGGTAATACTCATTGCAGTTATCGCATTTGCTGCGACGAGTATGCAAAAGGGAACAAGCACCTTAAGTACCACTCCAAAAACGACAGCTATTGAGACTGAGCAGAAAACTATGAGCAACAAAACAATAGTTGATGTAGCGCAAGAAGCAGGTAATTTTACGACCTTAATTGCTGCAGTGAAAGCAGCAGGACTCGTTGAAACTCTCTCAGGAGCAGGGCCATTTACGGTCTTTGCACCAACTGATGAGGCGTTTGCAAAATTACCAGAAGGAACAGTTGAAGCGCTTTTGAAAGATAAAGCAAAACTTTCCAGCATCCTTACGTATCATGTCGTTGCGGGAAAAGTAATGGCAAAAGACGTAGCAGGTATGACTTCAGCGAAAACGGTTGAGGGAGGAGATGTTGCAGTAAAATCTGAAGATGGTAAAGTCATGATAAATGACGCTACTGTCACAACAGCAGATATCGAAGCATCAAATGGAGTAATCCATGTGATCGATACCGTACTTCTTCCAAAGGAATAGTACTCGGGGAAAGCTAGTCTGCAGGCTAGCTTTCTTGAGTTGAATGGACTACATATAATCTTATTTAATCTGGATGCAATATTTGATCAGTTTGGGAAAAAGAAAACCATACTCCTTACCACCACACTTATACCTGATATAATTACCCCGTGAATGATACTGACTATTTAGAGCTCGCAGTCGAACAGGCAAAAAAATCCGTCGCAATAGGTGAATTTCCAGCAGGCGCAGTGATAGTCAAAGATGGAGAAGTAATCTCAATAGGCGTGAGCATAGGATTCTCATTACACGATCCGACGAGTCATGCTGAGATGTCCGCAATAAGAGATGCGTGCAAAAGACTCAACACAACTGATCTTACAGGCGCTGTGCTTTATGAATCAATAGAATGTTGCACCATGTGTTTCTCTGCTGCGAATTGGTCAGGGGTTTCAAAGATTATCTACGCAGTAAAAAAGACCGCACAGATGGTAACAAAAGGATATTATGAAGGAAACACAGATAACAAGACACTTAACGAAATGAATTCGAGACAGATTGAGTTAGTCTATGCTCAGGATCTACAACCAGAATCACTCAGGGTGATTACTGAGTGGGAAATACAGGGAGGATTCAACAAGACGCAGTCTTCTCCTGTAAAAAAATAGTTGCCCCAAAACATAACTCCGTTTATACTAATTCAGAACGTGCTTATCGCAAATTTACTGCTTTATTTTGGCGCATTTGCCTTCATCTGGTACGGATCTGGACTGATCATCACTGCTGCAAGCAAATTCTCCTCCCGCTTACAACTATCACCATTTGCTTTCTCGTTTGTCTTTCTCGGCATTCTCACATCTATTCCTGAGTTCTCAGTCGGACTTCAGGCTGTTGCAGCACATGATGCCGAGATCTTCGTCGGCAACTTACTCGGGGGAATTGTTGTACTGTTTCTCGTCGTCATACCACTCCTGGCAATTTTTGGCAACGGCATCAGCCTGAAAAATGAGTTTGACAATAACACTCTTCTCGCGACCATGGGTGTTATCCTCGCACCATCATTTTTTATTCTAGACAGGAGAGTTACCAATATGGAAGGTGGAGTGATGATCGCTTTATATCTCATTTTAGTTTTTATAGTGCAGAAGAAAAACGGAATATTTGACAGAAACAACCAACAACTCTTTAACAAAAACGCATACTCATATATTGATTTACTAAAAATACTTCTTGGCATCGGAATCGTCTTTGTGGCAAGTACTCTCATTGTTGAAAAGACACTGTATTTTGCAAATCTTTTCAATATCTCTGCGTTCTATATCGGACTTATTGTCGTCGCACTCGGAACCGATCTCCCTGAGCTTACCCTAGCAATCCGCTCTGTCATCTCCGGAAAAAAAGTTCTCGCGATGGGGGATTATATCGGTGCCGCAGCAGTCAGCACGTTTCTCTTTGGTCTCTTCACGCTACTTCACAACGGAGAGGTCATTACTGTCAGTAATTTTCTTGTGACATTTCTTTTTATCGCAACCGCACTCGGACTCTTCTTCCTCTTCTTCCGCACAAAACACTTCATCTCTCGGACACACGGATTCCTGCTCTTTGCTGTCTATATACTGTTTCTCGTCTGTGAGTTACAAAAATAAAGGGGATACTCTATGCCTCGTAATTAGATGTGTCTTTGGGGATCCAGTGTTTGATCTTATTCTCTGGCAATAGCATGATCCTACTAGGCGATAAACCTTCAACAAATTCTTCAGTGTGACTCACAAAGAGCATCGCTCCTTTGTACGCTTTCAACGCTTCCAAAATAATTTTTTGTGATTCCATATCCAGATAGGTGGTCGGCTCATCGAGAATAAGGAGATTATATCCTCTGAGCATCAGTAGTGCGATTGAGAGTCGTGTTTTTTCACCACCTGAGAGTGAACCGACTGTCTGATAAATCCGCTCCCTGAGAAAGTTAAATTTAGAGAGAATCGGCCTGATCTGGGTGAGGGGAAGATCACATGTCGCCTCAACGGTCTGGAGAATTGTCTTTGAAAAATCAAATGTCTCAAACTCCTGAGAGTAATATCC
>JBDKFM010000020.1:0-20038 GCA_039798685.1 Candidatus Parcubacteria bacterium
TCGCACTTCTACTCATCATACGATCCGGCTATCAAATGATGACCTCAACAGGAAATCCTGAGGCGATTCAGGAGGCAAAAGAACGCATCACATCAGCCATTGTCGGTCTCCTCTTTATCATCTTCTCACTCGTCATCCTCCAGGTAATTGGCGTTGATATCCTCCAGATCTTCCCGAGCGTGTAACGCAATTCTTGCCAAAATACGCAAGAAAACACTATACTCAACACATGGCGCTCACAATCCCAAATGAAGGAGGCGATGTCACGATCGAGGGACCGGGTGGAATTCCGACAGGCAGCTTCACGTCAGGACTTGGCAATACCATACTCGGCAACACCCTCAACGCCGCATTTGTCCTCGCTGCAATTTTGGTACTTTTTTATATGATCTGGGCGGGAATTCAGTGGATCATGTCGGGAGGCGACAAGCAAAAAATAGCAGCTGCCAGAAACAGAATCATCTACTCTGTTGTCGGCCTCCTCATCATCGCACTCGCCATCCCGATCGTAAATTTCTTTCTCACCTTCTTCAACGCCCCTCTTCTCAGAAGCTAAAGAGTTGACTTACATACTCAATCTCCGTATGCTTGTCAGATGGGACGCTTAGCAGCACTTCTCTCACTCTCCTTACTCTCGCTTCTACCTCTCCGACATGCATCAGCAGCCGGACTTGATAACTTTGACCCCTGTACGGACGCAGGACTCGCGACTCTTTTTGCCGGATGCACAAATATCTCAATGGGAGTACTTCTTGGCAACCTCATCAACTTTATCTTCGTCGTCGCCGTATTCCTCTCGCTTGGGTTTATCATCTTCGGCGGCATCAACTGGATCACATCGGCAGGTGACAGCGACAAAGTCGCAGCAGCCCGAAACCGAATCATCGCTGCAATCGTCGGACTGATCATCATCGTCCTCGCGTTCTATATCCTCAACACGCTTGTCTTGCCGTTTCTCGGCATAAATGGATTTCAAGGACTACAAATCACACCTCTCACAGGGTACTAAATGACGAGAGTACAAATTCTCCCCATTTTAACTCTTGACAACAGCAGAAAAAGTTCTCTATGATGGATACAGAGTTCATGAAAAAATTTATTCCTGCCATTACTCTACCACTCGCATCTCTCATCTCTCCTATCGCTGCGTTTGCTGCAGATCCAGTTGCACAACAAAATGGTACGGGAGAATTTGATCCTTGTGCGAGTGCTGATGCGGCAAGTGGAATTCTAGGTGCAGGATGCGGAGATACGACATTCGGAACAGTATTCGGCAACCTCATCAACTTCATCTTCGTCGCAGCAGTTATCATCGCACTTGGCTTTCTCATCTATGGCGGCGTCAGATGGATCACATCTGGAGGCGACAAAGGCGGTGTCGAGACAGCACGCAATACGATTATCTCTGCAATTGTCGGATTAGTTGTCATAGTACTCGCCTACTTCATCCTAAATTCACTTGTTCTTCCGTTCCTCGGTATCGAAGGCGGATTCTCAGGTCTCCAGATCACACCTATTACGGGTAGCTAATCTCCGCTTTTATTACTCAGCTTTACAACCGAGTTTTCTCTTGTTAGTATTTTTATATGGAAGGATTCTGGTCTGAGTGTGCGTTTAACGGCGTCGCAACAATAGGGTGTATCCCCCTTCTTGTCGGACATCTCGTCAACTTCGCACTCACCGCAGCAGGTGCTGTCGCGGTCTTTTTCATCGTCTGGGGCGGATTTAAGTTTATACGATCTGGAGGAGACCCCAAACAGGTCGAGGGAGCACGACAGTCCATCACATATGCGATCATCGGCCTTGTCGTCGTACTTTTAGCATACTTCTTTATCTACTTCATCTCAGTCATCACAGGCGTTGAGTGTATACGCGTCTTCGGTTTTTCTCAATGCACCTCAGAAGACGCAGCGTCATCAGGTACGAGTGGCGTACAACCAGGTACAAGTGCAGTCACAACACCCCAAACAGGAGACCTGGGCTGCTTCTACGGCAACACAACCCAAGCAGGAACTGTGTTTGAGGATAGATCATGTTATCCATTTGGAGACAATGACCCTGTCTCTGCACGACGATGGTTTAGAGGAGTCGGCGCAGCTGAAGAATGCAATAGTTACTGCGGAAGCCTCACAGTCCAATAATTGCACTCCTTTGTTTTTTCATTTAGTATAAAAATATATGGCTGAAGTTCCCACAGGCATCGGAGAAGCTCCAAAACCTCCTAGAAATACGAGTGTAAAAGAGGCTGTAATTGCCGCACCGGGAAAAGGTCGCAAACGATTCACAAAACACGCACATTTTTGGAGAAATGAGAAGGGGATAGATAATGAGGCATTGAAAGGTCTCATGCCTGCAACCCGCGAACATCTCCTTCTTGATGAAAAATCATTGGCAAGAATCGAGGAGCCTCTTCGGCGTCCGTTTATAGAAACACAGCTCGTCGGGGTCAATGTCTTGAGAAATACCACGCGTCAATTTGAATCATTAAATGAGGCCGCAATAGGAGGCGACAGAGCACAACTTGTCGGAAGACAGGTAAATCAACTTTTTCAGGCAGAAGAACGAAAGGTAAATTTCTCAGGTAGATTTACTGATAAATTTGAAAAAAATCCTCAGCCAATTGAGCTCAATGCAGGACAGACTACAGCGCCTGATGGCACAACTGTCTCTGGGCTTAAAATTGCACAACCGGATGGCAGTACTTTCATTGCCCAACAAATACTCGGAAGAGACGGGGACAGCTTCCTCTGTCAAGTCATAGGTGAAAAAACTCCTGTTAAAATTCTCATGGCAGATGTGCTGAGATCTCAAATCATTCAGGAATCATCGGCCTTGTCCTCATTAATGTCCGGAGAAAAACAGGCAATCTTTGACACATACACCGGAGCGCTTCGGGACATAACAACCGACACAAATCCACAAAAATCCTCCCCCACTCTTCATAGCGCAATTGGTACTGACAGGAGAGGATTTGACACTCGCCTCATATCAGTAGCTGACTCAGAAGGCATGATTACAAGACAAGACTATATTGATGCAGCAAATAAAATTTCAGGCTACTCTACAGACACCGAACCGGATCCGACTGATGCAGATGCACATGCGAAATGGGATCATCGACAGCGACTGATGAGACATCTCAAACCGGATACAAACATTCTCGACGGAGCAACTGTGAGAGTTGTCCTTGAAGAACAGTTTGATCGCATGAGGACACACGCCCAAAATGAACGTGCAAATGCTACCGACGTAAACCGCAAAGAAAAGGAGGATCATCTCACAAAACTTGATGAGATCGGGAAAAACAGAGAGCTTCTTGTCTCAAATTTTGATGCGGTGCAAGCTGGAGCAATATATCCTGAGGATCTGCGAAAAGCCCGACAGGCATTTGCAGATGCGGATGTACGAGAAGGTCCTCAAAAACTCATGGACCTTGTCCAACAAAATCTCATGCTTGGTAAACAAGTCGATCAGGAAAATCAACTCAGGGGTACACGGGTAAAAAAAACGTATAAAACAATGGCGACAATACTTCTCCTACTTGCAGGTGCTTCATACATGCTCTTCAATAAGGGTATGGGTGCCGGGGAAGAACGCGGCGGGTACTAACAAATCCACACTCCTCCTTCATTTTTTTCACAGAAACGGCTGTCTTCTAACTACGTTTGACCCACTTTGATAACCTTGAATCACGATTTTTCACGTTATAGACTGTGATATACAGAGAAATAGGCTCGTAGTAACTCTGTCAGAAGTGTATGGAAAATCATCCTATCCCTCAGGACGTGACGGGATTTCAGTTTAAGCTCATCGGTGACATGACGATCAAGCAATTTGCCTTCGTTGCAGCCGGTGCTATCCTGGCATTTGTCATTTTTTATCTCCCGATTCCTTTCGGAGTGCGTCTCCCTCTCTGTGTCCTCTTCGCACTCTCCGGAGCAGGCTTGGCATTTGCGCCTATTGAGGGACGCCCCGCTGATCTTATGGCAGGATATTTTCTCAAAGCGCTTTTGACACCAAACCAATACGCATATCACAAGCTGGGAGGAAGCATTATGCTTTTCTCAATCCAGTCTCCGCAATACCAGGCGCATCCCACAACACAAGCGCATCAAACTGTCTCTGAACGGGAACTTGCAAAAAACCAACAGCTTCAGACATATCTCCAATCAGTGCACCAAACCACTGCGTCACCACTTGACCAAAAAGAGGCTCTATTTCTCCAGCACATACTCACACCCCAAACCTCCCAACCGACACCTCCAGTGCCGTCTCAGGGGGCGATAACTACCCCTCAAATACCGACTCCATCACCTACTCAAAATGCCGATGCGACACTAACTCCGCAACAGATGCAGGAAGAAGAGGCACACCTCTCGCTTGAAGCAGCATCAATAAAATATGCACTCAATGAAGCCAAAGAGCACGAGGCAAAAGAGAAAGATGCAGCAAAGATAACCAGCACACATCAACAGGTACTCACCCTTGAAGACAAACTTCACTCACTCCTTGCGCAAAAAGAAGCAATCGAAAAAGAGCTCAACGCACTCAAGGCAGCATCAGCGCCACTGACTCAACAACCGATTGACGCAGTTCCCTCACAGGAACATGTTGTGCAATCACAACCAACCAACGATGTCGCAGAAAATGCTGCCGCACAACTCAATCCTGTAACCGAAGTACAGCAAGCCGCACCAGTTACACCACTTGCGCGACCAGCTGCGCCTATCCCGACCCCCTCACCTACCGTCCGCAAGATCCCGGCAGACATGGCAAAATCAATCGGGCTTCCTCGTATGCCTGATGTGCCAAATCTTATTGTCGGCATCGTCAAGGATCCGAGAGGAAATATCCTACAAAACATCCTCGTTGAGGTAAAAGACAAGGATGGTATACCTGCCCGAGCGTTTCGCACAAACAGTCTCGGTCAATTTGCATCAGCAACACCACTCTCAAATGGTTCCTACACCATCGAATTTGAAGATCCAAAATTGCAGCACAAATTCGACATCGTTGAGATCATTGCCCAAGGCGAAATCATGCTTCCGCTTGAAATTATTTCACACGATGAGCGGGAGGAATTACGAAAAGCGCTCTTTAATTAAATATGGCAAAAGCTGCCCGGGTAAAAGCATCAACGCAACAATTTACTGAAGTTATCGACATCATCGACAATGTCGTCCTGCTCCAGGGTGGACTTGCCTGTGTAGTGATCAATGTGACAGCAAGTAATTTCGCCCTCCTCTCGAAAAAAGAGCAGGATGCAAAAATCTACGCATATGCATCACTTTTAAACTCGCTGAATTTCCCGATCCAGATCATCATCCGAAACCAGCTGGTCGATATCACCTCATACCTGAAATCACTTGAGGAACAAGAGAAAATGACAAAGAATGCCATGCTCGCAAATCATATCCAGCAATACCGCGAATTCGTACACCAGATGATAAAGGTAAATATCGTCTTAAACAAAGAATTCTACATCGTGATCACCTACTCATCACTCGAAGGTGGCGCAACAGGAGCAACACAGTCACTCAAAAAAGGTGAGCTGCAAAAACTTGCCTTTGCCGAACTTGCAAAAAAAGCACTGGAATCAAAATCAGAGTCTCTGCTCGGACAACTAAGACGCCTTGCGCTCGCAGCACGGATATTGGGCAAGGAGGAACTCGTCAAGCTTTACTACACCATCTATAACCAAGACAACATGGAGATCGCCGAAGCTGCTGCTGATCTCACAGTACCGATGGTAAAAACTGCTGAAAGGTAACTATGCTATTTTCAAAAAAACCAAAAACGCCAACACAAACAACGCCACCAACGCAGCCAGCGGTGAAGCCTGCACAGAGTGGCAAGGCTGTTGAGAAGCTCTCACGCGGCATGGTCTCACTGATTGACGTAATTGCCCCTTCCTCAGTTGAAGTGGATTTTCGCTATATCCGCGTTGGCGAGCGATATTTCACAACGCTTTTTGTTGTCGGTTACCCGAGATTCGTCTCAGCCAGCTGGCTCCAGCCCCTCATCGATTATGATCACACGCTTGATATCGCGATGTTCTGCTATCCCACGTCATCATCTGATGTGCTTGATGATCTCAGACGGAAAATAGCTGAAATGGAAGCAACAATTGACTCTGAGATGCAACAAGGACACATCGTCGACCCGAAAGTCCAGGCAGCGCTCGAAGATGCACTCGCGTTACAAGAAGAGCTAGCCAAAGGGGTCGAACGGTTCTTTCAGTTCAGCTTCTACATCACGCTTTCTTCAGACTCAGCACAGGAACTACACGAAGCAGCGAAGAAGTTGCAAGCGACGCTCTCGTCACTTCTCATGACCGCAAAATTTGCAACACTCCAGATGGAAGAAGGATTTAAGTCAACGCTTCCTATTGGGCAAGACAAGCTGTTTATTACCCGCAACATGGACACAACATCACTCGCATCGACGTTCCCTTTTACCTCAGCTGTCCTGACTCAAAACAAAGGCGTCATGTACGGAATGAACGCACAAAACGGATCACTCATTATTTTTGACAGGTACTCACTCGAAAACGCAAACGAGGTGGTTCTTGGAAAATCCGGCGCAGGAAAATCGTATCTGATCAAGCTAGAAATCATGCGCCAATTTATGCTGGGAATTGAGATTATCGTCATTGATCCTGAAGGAGAGTATGGCACGCTCGCACGCTCACTTGGAGGCGAAGTCGTTGAGTTTACACCGAATGCACCGATCAAGCTCAATCCTTTTGACCTCTCACAGCTCTATGAAGAGGGAGAAAATGAGCTCGGTCTCAAAATCCTTTCACTCCATGGACTGCTGAAAATTATCATGGGTGAACTCGACGCAGAGCATGATGCGATCTTAGATAAGGCTCTTGTTGATACCTACAACCAAAAAGGAATTACGCCAGACCCCGCGACACAAAAACGGGAGCCTCCAATCATGGAAGATCTCTACAAAGTCCTCCTCGGGATGGAAAATGCCGCTGCGAAAGAAATGGCATTCAGGCTTGAGAAGTTCATTAAAGGATCAGCTGCGGGAATTTTTAATCAGGCTTCAAATTTTGATATCACAAATCCACTCACCGTCTTCTCGATCAAAAATCTTGAGGACGAACTCCGGCCGATTGCGATGCATATCATTCTTGATTATGTGTGGACAAAAGTAAAAAAAGATCTGAAAAAAAGACTCCTCATCCTTGATGAGGCGTGGTACATGATGAAATATCAAGACTCAGCATCATTTGTGTTCTCGATCGCAAAAAGGGCACGAAAATACTTCCTTGGGATGACGACAGCCACACAGGATGTTGAGGACTTTCTCTCAACTGAGTACGGAAAAGCAGTACTTAGCAACTCATCAATTCAAATTCTTCTAAAACAGGGAACGACCGAAGTAGACCTTATCTCCCAAACGTTCTATCTCTCAGAAGGCGAACGTGAACTTCTCATCTCCGCTGATATCGGTGAAGGGCTTTTCTTTGCAGGACAAAACCACGTTGCAATAAAAGTACTCGCAGCGCCTTTTGAACATGAAATAATTACCTCAAACCCTGAAGACATCATGAAACAACAGGCGCAACAGGTACTTGAAAATGCAACAGCACCAACTCCTGTCACGCCACCAGAACCATCAAGCTAACAGCCAGCTACATTACGTGCAAGCTATGCGTCATTTATGCTAGGATCAAGATATGGCTGCCCCAGACCCCAAAAAAACACCTGGCTCTCTCACGCCTGAAGCATTGAAAGCGTCTCTGAGCTCATCAAATTCTAAGACCCCGACACCACCCTCCGCTCCACAACCTCCGGGAGGAACTCCCCCACAACGACCAATCAGATCACATCAGTCTTCAAAAAGCCTGCTCAAGCAACAAAGGAAGCGCATGGTTGCGTTGCATCTCGCACAGAACCCTCGCATATCGCAACCTGCTCAGCCTGTTCGACCGACACTCGCGGTGCTCGCCAGAATGCCTGGGGAGTCACTTATTGACTTCAATATCAGAACCAAGAGTATGCGCCAGCGTCAAATTACCCAGTACAGAGAACTCCTTAGGGCATCCCGTCCACAAGGATTTCTTCAGTTTAATCAAAAAGTAAAAGATATTCAGGCACGGACCAAACCTCAAGTTACTACCCCTGCCAAAAAAAGTAAATCGATGGGTATCTTTGCACTCGCAGGACTGGGAGGACTTTTCAGACAAAACCAATCAGGCGCAGACACGACACTTCGCGAGATGTATCAATTCGTCGGGAAAGAAACACTCGCTGATGCACCGCGCCTACAAAATGCAGCAAATCAATGGACGACACTCATCAACCTCGTATCATCTACAAATCCTGAACTTCGAGCACAACTTGCGGCACTTTCATCGCCCGGTGAACTCGCAGCATTTAACGCAACGCACCCTGGCATCATCCCAAATATCTCCTCAGCCCAACAGGCATTTGGGTCATATCTGCAGTTCTACCGGATCTTCCCGCATGGCGGTGCTGATGTTGCACTCCAACAACGCATGTTGACTGAGATGCAGGACGATGAGGCAGACCATGAGCAAGCACTGAACCAATCACACGCAGGTGGACACGGAGGTGCCCATCCGCACCAGGAAGAAGAGGGAAAGAAAAAGAACGATGAGAAAAAAACAAAGAAGGAGACTTGGTACACAAGAAATGTCACAAACAGGATAAGTAACCGGCTCAAACCCCTGACAACAAAGTACAATTCAGCGACAGCAACGCTTCGCACAACAAATCAAAAATACAATCCTCTTCTTCGGACAAGACGCCGGGTACAGCGCACGGTCATATCCCCGCTCACAAATAGGACAACCGCAGTAACAGCAAGAGTAAGTAGCATAAATCAAAAATACAATCCTTACGAACGGCTTAAGAGGAGACTGAACCCATTCTTCGCCAGCTATAACAGAGCATTGGCAAGCGCGCGAGCAGAGATGCGAAGCATGATAGCGAAAGCAGCTCGCGCATCAACCAAAAAGATGTTTGGCCCTCTTGCTCGAAGCGGAGCAAGTACTCTGGCCAGAGCTGGTAATGCAGGTGCCAGAGCAGGTGCCAGGGCAACAGGTGCGATGCTCAACGGTATTGCACAATCGGCCTCACGAATGCTCGCCCAGTCTGCTGTACGAGGCGCTATGTCAGGAATTGCTGCACTCACCGCTGAGATCTGGGTTCCAGCAGCTGTCGCTTTATTAGCAATCTTTCTTATCTTCTTTTCAATTGGTTATTTTGAAGATGAGACAAATTCATCAATAAACGGAGTCGATCTGCAGCAAACATGTATTGATGAAAACGGGAATGAAACAACCACCAACTGCAGTAGTGTTGATAATCCTGAAACCGCAGCAGCAACAGAGAGTGATGAGACAAATAATCGCACTTTCTCCTTAATACGAAAAGCCTTCGCGCAAAGCAGCGGATCTTCCACTGAGACAGCCACCCCTACACCACGTACAGATACCACATATATTATCACCGTGAACTACGCAAATGAATCAAAAGACATTGTCATTCGCAACGTCATCCCCGAAAACGCTATTTTTATCCGCGCTGATCCCGGCACGACAAAAACACTCACAAACGGAGGTCGCGTCGAATACGTAGAGTGGTCACTCAAGCAACTCAAAAACCCAACTCTCTCCGCGACAGAACTTGCGACAAAAACACTTCCCGCAGTCTCAAACTACAAAATCAGACTAACTCTCCGTCCCCGTCCGGGAGCACGAGACACTCATATCATCAATCAGGCAGAGGCGACTCTCGACCCGATAGCCGGTTTAGATGGAAATGGTACCTCAGGATCAGTCGATACAGGTTCATCAGTCGGACTTGGGTGTACGAAGATAAGTAATCCCGAAGGAAATGACTGGATTCAGATCAACGCACTCAATAAAACGTTTGAGCAAAAAGTAAACGAGGTTTCAAGTAGCCTTGGAGTCTGTGTGCCGATTAACCTAATCAAAGCACTTGTGTACGAAGAGTCAGGTGGCGGAATGTTGTCTGAAAATGGTGCGGGTTACAGCGGCATCATGCAGGTTGGACCCGGGAGCTGGTGTGATCATGCGAAATATAATATCGCAACGCCTGAAGGAAACGTCGGATGCGGTGTCGAGCATCTTGCCCACACGTATCAACAATGCAATAATTCTTGGGACGGCGCGGTAACTGCGTACTATGCCGGGCACTGCATACCAAACGGCGCGCACGATAATGTCGCAGACGGAGGCTCAGGTCAAACCGACTATCAATACACAAGCAAGATCATAAACAGATGGAAGGGGATAGACAAACTCTAGTCTTCTCAAAACACATGGAAAACCTGTTAAAAAATAAAACAGCACTCTTTTATCTCCTGGCGGGAGTTGTACTCGCTTGTATTATCGTATTCATTGCAATAATCCTTATATTCCGGTCTCACTCACCGACAAAAAAACAGAGTCCAACAGCCCCTTCTCCAACTATTTCTCTTCCCACACCGATGCTACAGTCAGAAATCGCTCCGACAAACGAGGGGATCTTCAAAGTCGAATTTGCAAAGGCTCCAAATCCAAATAACCTTACCATAACCCTCAATTCATATTCACTTATACCCGGCTCCCCCACAGTCTCCGTGCCATTTTCATCAGACTTTCTGAATGACGGAACGCAATTGGTCGTAACTACAGATAATCCTATTCAGGAAAAAATAATCTACACGCTCTATGTCCGCCTCATCACAAATAACCATATCGTTGTGAAGCATCGCTATGAACTCAGAAATGGCGTGCTAACCATAATCGATGATGAATAAGAGACTTCTTATGTTAAATAAATATTTCGTCATTATTGTGTCACTTTTCATATCTGTCTTTGGCTACCTATATCCGCCGAGTGCATCTGCACAAACGACCGGAGGAACTACCACTACCTCTTCCTACTATGTCTATGGAACAGTGTTCCAAAAAAGCGACAATACCCCACTCCCCTTTGCATCAGTGCAATTTCGGGGAGATGCAACCTTCTCGCAAAAAGCAAATAGCGGCGGCGGATTCGCATTTATCGTAAAACCAGGTCGTTACTCTGTATGGGCGAGTGCAACCGGCTACCAATCAAACGTCTGTTTTTTCGATGTTGTAAAAGATCCGATTCAGATCACCTTTAAACTTGGTAAGCTAGGGGTCGACGTTTCATCCTGCGAGATTACAAAGACTTCATCCTCCAAGATCCCCATTGAATCACGTACAAACGCTCAGGATACGGTAGGAGACGGTACAGGAGGTCCTGATCCAGACGGTACCGGAGCAACAAACAGCACAACAGGTCCATCGACGACGTCAACAAACTCATCAGGCGCAACAGTGACTTCTGGCGGTCAAATCGTGACGAGAAGCAATTGTGTCGTCACTGACATCGGAAATCCTAATGCCTCCCCGGTCCTCCCACCTGATTGCAAAATAGGAAATATAGGAGGTTCAGGATCCTCGATTAATGGTGGCGGCACATTTGATGGGAAATTCCACTATTACTGTCAGGGAGATCCTAAATGGAGTACTGCGTGTGGCGCAGGAGGGTGGGACACAATGGCAGCTTGCAGCACGAGAGGTGAAGCCGGATATTGCGGAATGGGTCAATCAGGGTGTGGTCCAACTTCACTCGCTATGATCATGAAATCTTTTGGTGTGAATGTAAATCCGCTCGATGTTGACGGAGTATTTCAACAAAATAGATGGAGAAATGGCTGCGAAATGGGGAGCGATGCATACTCAGCAATTACGAGCAATTGGTTCACAAGTCAGGGCTTTACAGTTGGTCCAAATTTTGCAAGTGGGGGTCTTGATCTTCAGGGGATGAAAACATATTTAGATAATGGGTATATCATACTCGTGAACGCAAGCAACTATCCCTGCAAGGGATGTGTCAATCAATTCATGGGAGTAGGTCACTACATAACTGTCGATGGTGTTGATGTTTCAGGTCGTAGAATCCATACGCGAGATCCAAATAATTGTAGCTACGCAAATGGTTCTGAAAACTCGAATCTTTCATGGACAGATCTTGATGAACCAAGAAGCGTGGGTGGTGGAAGAGACACCGATTTTCATGGGGCTTTTCCAATAAAAAAACTATAACTTAACTATGGATCTAAAAATTAAAAAACAACTTCTCATGGTCCTTGGTGCCGGTTCTCTAGTACTTCTTTTCATCATAATAATCATTGTTGTATTTTTTATCCAGGATTCACCTAAGTCTCCCCCAGATATCTCAGTCACACCGACCCCAATAAATGTCGAGGATATTCCCTCCCCAACACTTGCTGCATCATTAAAAAATAATCCACAAGAGATAGAGTCAGGTCCGAGATACAAACAAAGCGTTGAAGAAATTGACAAACTCAATAAACAACTCCTTCTCCGTGAAGCTGCTGTAGGAAAATTACTAGGTATTCTTCCTTATGCAGGTGAACACTTCACGCTGGAATACAATATAGACAAAAACCAATTCACTGCTTATATTGATGGAGACTCTGGGTCACGGGAGTTTGATGCCTTTCTTAAAAAGAACTCAGTAGAGAGTAGAACCTGGATACGAAATCTTCTCATTAATCCGTAAATCCTACCCCTGTACACGAATCGGCATAATGAGGTGAAAAAATGATTCATCTCCCTTCATCTTAAACACACCGGGATTGAGGGGACCGGTCATCTCAAGAAGGATCTCTTCACTCGTCATATTTGCAAGCACATCAACGATATACCTTGCATTAAACGCAATCTCATTCTCCTCTCCCACAAGGTGCGCCTCAACCTCTACGGTATTCTCTCCAAGTGATGCAGCCTGAGACGAAATAATCATCTTCTCTTTTCGTAACGAGAATTTAATAATATTTGCAGCATCCCGTGCAAAAATCGAACACATCCTCACTGCCTTTATCATCTGCTCTTTATCGAAAGTGATTGTTGATGAGACGTCAGTGGGAAGAATCTTCTCATACGGAGGAAAAGCCGCATCAATAAGTCTTCCAACGAGCACTGTCTCCCCCACCGTAAAGAGAACTTGATTCTGCTCCTTTGAGATAAAAAGTGAAACAACTTTCACATTCTCTTTTATCGAGACGAGTTCACGAAAAACCCGTGACGGTATTAGAAGAGATGCCTCAACTTTTTGTCCCAACTCAACACCTTCACTTTTCTTCATGGATAATCTGTATCCATCCGTTGCGACAAGTAAAAATCCTTTTTCTGTCGGTTTGAGAAGTACCCCTGAAAGATTGAGTCGAGTCGTGTCAGTACTCGCTGCGAAGACCACCCTTGCAAGATCTTGCTGAAATTGCTCTATTGGAAGCGAGAGAATTTGTTCTCCTTTCTCTCCATAGAGTCTGGGGAACTCATCGCTGGGAGTTGTCTGAAAGACGGTCTTTGTTCGTTTTGTCGCAACTCTCAATGAACCCTCTGAGACCTCAAGTATTACCTCCTCATCAGAAAGAGCTGCAATAAGCTCAATGAATGGCTTTGCCGGAACTGTGACGCCTCCGTCTACAGTATCAGTTGCAGAAATTCTTGTCTCGATTCCGATCTCTAGATCAGTTCCTCGAAGCGTGAGAACTCCGTTTGCCACCTCAAGAAGAATATTAAGAAGTATCGGTAACTGAGCTCTTGAGGAGATAGCGTGTTGTGTATAGGAAAGTTTTTTTTGGAGTTCTGAGGTGTTTACTGTAGCTTTCATATATTCTATTTGTTGTTGTAGTAGTGTATCGGGAAATGTGGAAAAAAGCAAGAAAATATTACCCCATAACATTTGAATGAAAAAACAAAAGAGGTCGATGGGGTAATCAGAACGGATAAATTCATTTTTGAGAAAACTGTATCATAATGCAAACTACTGGGATGAGTTATTGTGCCTGTGAAATTGTGGATAAAATGTTGATAGAAATGGGGATTATTTGTGTAGAACCGATCATACTGACTTGTCCACAAGATTTACCCATGGAGAATCTTTGTTATGCCCAAGATGTCCTCATGTACTCTGGCTTTGTTTTCCACAAGGTTTTGCATCTTATCCACACCATGCATCACAGTTGTATGATCCCTCCCTCCCAGCAGGTTCCCGATATCTGCATGAGTAAGTCCGAGTTCTGTCTTGAGAAGAAACATACATACCTGACGCGCTTTGACAAGTGATGCATCCCGCTTTGGTCCTTTGAGCTGCGTTGGTTTAATCTTGTAAAACTCACATACCGTTCGCACAACATCTTCTGCGTGGAGATGCTCACGTGACTCTTTCATGGATTGACCAAGTGCTTGCTTTGCCAGAAGGAGGGTAATTTCCTGGTTTGTCGTGGTTGCCATAGTGACTACTCGTAGGAGTAGACCTTCAAGACTCCTCGTGTCTTCTACCTGCTCTGCCAGAAAAAGGGCAACTTCGTTTGGGAGTGCAGCGCTGTACTTCTCTGCTTTAATTCTAAGGATTGCTGTTTTGAGTTCAAGGTCCGGTTTGCCGATATCAACAGTCAGTCCTCCGGCAAAACGGGAGGAGAGTCTTGCTTCAAGGCGTTTAATCTCCTGAGGTGGTCTATCTGATGAGAGGCAAATTTGTGCACCGTTATCAATCAGGATATTAAATGTGTGAAACAGTTCTTCCTGTACTTTTTCCTTGCCCTCAATAAATTGTATGTCGTCAATTAAGAGGAGTTGCGCACTCCTGAACCGTTTTTTCATCCGCGATGTCTCATTTGTTCGGATCGCATCGACAACTTCATTTGTGAACTCCTCGCTTGTAATATAAATTATTTTTTTGTCAGGTGTTTTGTTGTAGACATCATTTGCGACAGCGTGCATGAGATGTGTTTTGCCGACACCAACCGGACCGTAGATAAAGAAAGGATTGTAGATTTTTCCCATGTTTGCAGCGACAGTTGATGCTGAGACGAACGCAAGTTGATTACTTCCGGAGACTGCAAAATTACTGAAGGTGAAGTCTGGACGGACTCGCGGAAGATGTCCGACAAATGGTTTTGCCGGCTGCTCATAGGAAAAAAGTGGTCCTTCTTTATGAGCCGGAAGAACGGTGGTCGCTTTCGGAACAAAAATGAGTGAGAGTTCGACACCGGCGTGTTTTTCAAGTGATTTTTGGATATCAGAAGCAAATCTTTTTTGGAGAAGATCTATGATCATTGCGGAGGGCGCTGTCACAGTTGCAATTCCGTTATCAAGGGATGCGAGACTAGTTCCCTGGAAAAGGGTAATAAAATTTGCTTTTGTAACACTGGATTTCAGATCCGTTAAGACTGACTCCCAGATCGTTGTGAGTTGTGCATCCATAGATTCGGTGTGTCTCCCCCGGTTGGGCATTGGTCATTGTGAGTATCTGTGGGCGGGAAATGATCAGCGATCTTTGTGTTCAGGGGTCACACAATGAGTATCTAGCAGTCTACTGATGTGGATAACTTCTTGTCAAGATGATCAACTAGCTCAAACTGATAAGACGTATCCCATCGGGCGATATTGTTGATAAACCGATAGAATTTACAGATCAGGCACTTTCTGGTATACTTACACACATGGAAAAGTTTGTGACTCTGCAAAAAGTACGTCGAAAGCGAAAGCACGGGTTTCTCAGTAAGATGAATACTCATGGAGGAGTAAAGGTTATTAAGCGTCGAATGGCGAAGAAGCGAAAGCGTCTTACTGTCTAGGTGATCCTTCATGTACTCTTATGCTCCCAAAGCACTATCGTCTACCTCTACGTACCCGTTTTGTTCCTGAATTTCAGGTGCAGACGCCCGTTGTCGTTGTGAAGGTGAAAAAAAATAACTCTGAGAAGAGCAGGTTTGCATTTGTAATCTCAAAAAGGGTTGCAAAAAGCGCAGTGGCACGAAATAGTATGAAACGAGCTCTTAGGCAGTGCGTGCATGAGAATTTACAGATGATCAAGTCGGGATATGATATGCTGTTTATAGCAAAAAAGGCTCAAAAAGACGTTTTGCAGAGGCAGATGTGTGCCCAGGTGTGCCAGGAGCTGGAGAAAAAATTGCTAATAAATAATTGAGGCATGAAATCAATATTCGTATCAATCATTCGCTTTTATCAGACATTTATCTCATTTCCGCTCCGCGTGCTCACAGGATCGGTGACAAGTTGCAAATATACTCCCACCTGCTCTGAGTATGCGGTTATTGTGCTACGTGAATATGGTGCAGTAAAAGGTGGAGCTAAGGCATTTTGGCGTATTCTTACTTGCCAGCCATTCATTCGTTAATATGGGAGAACTATTTAATATTGTCTTCGTAAACCCTCTGATCAACGTGCTTGTTGGTATTTATCATCTTCTTGAGATGATGCAAGTTCCTTATGCGCTTGGTTTTTCAATTATTGTGCTGACAATACTTATAAGAGTAATTTTATGGCCTTTTACAGCAAAGCAGCTAGAGACGACCCAAAAAATGCAGGCGGTAAGTCCAGAGCTTGCAAAATTAAAAGAACGTTTTAAGAATGATGCAAAACGATTGCAGCAGGAGACAATGCTTCTTTATAAAAAGCATGACGTCAATCCGTTTGGTGGCTGTCTTCCGACACTTATTCAGTTTCTTCTGTTTCCGGCGCTATATTCGGTATTTCAGACCTTTGTCAGTCCAGATAAGGGAGCGATTCTAGAGAAATTTAATCAGGTGTTGTATTTTGACATGTTGCGCCTGACGAGCCTTCAGGATCCGACATTTTTTGGATTACCTCTAGGTCAAAGTCCGTCACATCTGTTTTCGGCAATGCCACTAATAGTACTCATACCGCTTGTGACCGGGCTTTTGCAGTTTTTACAGTCAAAGATGATGTTCACGACACCACCTACAACTGCTATCACAAAAGCAAAAGAAAAGAATAAAGAGCCTGATTTTCAGACCGTTTTTCAGAAACAGATTATTTACATTATCCCCTTCACCATTGCATTTGCAGCCTTTAATTTTCCGATAGGACTCTCGCTCTACTGGAATACTTTCTCCGTTTTTGCTATGATACAGCAGTACAAAATAAGCGGACTCGGAGGATTGCAGGAGCTTATTGATAAAGTGAAATCAAAATAATTATGAACGAAGCACTCACACAGGAAGAAAAACAAACGATCGATGCGGTGATTAGTCAGTTTCTGACGAAGCTTGGAATAGATGGCGAATTTACTCTTGAGGAAGTTGACGGTGGGCTTTTGGTACTTTTGAACACAAATGATTCTGGCATCGTTATTGGTTATCATGGAGAGATTCTTGAGGCAATGCAGCTTATGCTCTCGCTCATCGTTGCAAAAAAGCTTGGTCATTTTGTCAGAATTACTGTTGAGGTCGGAGATTACCGGAAAAATAGAGAGGAATATCTCAGACAGCTGGCGCACAAAATGAAGGACCGAGCAGTTGAGGAGCAGCGAGAGCAGGTAATCTCACAACTGAAGCCATGGGAGCGTCGCGTTGTGCATCTCCTTCTTCAGGATGATCCAGATGTTCTTTCCGAGTCACAAGGGGAAGGCCGTGAGCGCGTTCTTGTTATCAAGCCACGCTAGATTTCTGAAGAGCATCTTTGTACTTCTCCACCACTTTTCAATTTTTGATCTCCTTTTCATTTTAACTGTATCACTTCTACCAACACAGCTTGGAAAACATTTTTGGCCAGACTTTTCATACGTTGCCGGTATTCGTGTTGATTACCTCTCCCCCACTCTATACCTTACTGACGTACTGCTTTTGCTGTTGTTTATTGTCTATAGTAGAGATGTTTACAGAAGGAGGAAGAACCTTGATCCACAACGGTTGTGGAGACTTGTTCGCAGGAATATTCCCATCCTGATTGGGATAACTGCAGTGATTGTCGGAATCATTGCGTCACCTACTCCCCTACTGAGTGGTGTCATTGCGCTAAGAGTAGGGGAAATTGTTTTTTTTGCACTTTGCACAAAGAAATTTGTAGAGAGGGCAATACAGAATGCACAGTTGCTTCTGGTAGCGCTGCTCGGATCGGTCTTATTTGAGTCAGTGTTAGCAATTTTACAGTTTGTTCGTCAAGGATCGCTTGGCGGTGCATGGTATTTTTTAGGAGAACGAGCGATGCTTCCCACAACTCCTGGCGCTTCACTCGCTTCATTACACGGAGTGTTGTATTTGCGAGCGTACGGAACATTTTCACACCCGAATGTCCTCGCAGGATTTATCTTGGTAAGTGCATCTCTTGTCGTTGCTCTGATTAAAAACGTTCATGCAAGAAACAGGGTGCTCATTTATAGACTGGCTCCACTTTCACTATTTGTTTTTCTTGCCTTAGTTTTTACATTATCCAGAACCGTTCTGGCTTTCTTAGTGGTGATGCTCATTTCTGCTGTGATTGTGTACCGTCAAAGACTGCGATTTTTATTAAAAAGTGAGATGGCAAAAAGTAAAAAAATAAGTATAACCCTGCTGGTAATATCTACAATTATTATTGCCGTATTGGTTTTTCCTCTGATTATATCCCGATATATAGCTCCAGACTTTTTGGGAGAGTCGTTTGTTGAGAGGGTTATCTTGGCGAATGCAGCAGTTCAGTTGCTATTGTCGCACCCGTTGTATGGAGTAGGTTTGGGGCAGTTTATTCCGAGTCTTCCGAAAGTGATTCAAGTAGTAACTCATTCAATGCTTCAGCCTGTTCACAGCGTTTTCCTGTTAGTGTTATCTGAGACCGGATTAGCTGGATTTATTGGAATGACGGCGGTAATATATAAAGGAGTCAGATTTCAGATCAATCAGAAAAAGTATCTCTATCTATTACCGATTATTGTATGCTTGCTTCTTGGTATAGGTGATCACTATCTTTTGACTCAGCAACAAGGGAGGATGTTTTTGGCGATTTCACTTGGCATATTGTTTGTCAGGACGAAAAGCTTTGGACACCGATCAACGAAAAATACTAAAAAAGATTGATTTGACGGGAAGAAAGAAAGAAAAATATGCGATATGGTGTCCCAATAGTCGAGTGTACGAGATCACAGATTTTGTTTCTTATTTCTTAATTGTGTACACTAGTATGCAATGAGCCCCCCACTTCTATCCGAGCGTATCTCACTAGAAAGACTCCCTATATTTATTGCAGATCCTGATGGCTTATTGGCATATGACATCGCTGAGTTAGTCTCGGATGAGTTTCTCCCGGTAGTGCTCACGAGACGTCCAGAAAAAACTCCATCATCTAAAGTAATTACTATTTCTTATCGGTCAAAAGTTCCGAAGATTCCCGAAAATGCCTTTGCTCACATGTACTATGTTCAGTCTGCGAACGATACGTCAGGGGGCTTGCTGAATGGGTTACTCAAAGAAGCACAAATTCGTGATATTCCATTGAGCGCAGTTTTTTCAAGAAGAAATATCCATAATCCACTTGTTGAAAAAGTACTCAAGTACTCGAAAGGAAAAGTGTTTTTTTATGGTGACGTTGTTGATGATCCTGATTTTATAAATCCAGCATCACAGATAATTTTGCGAGTGAAAGAACAAAATGAGTTGAGTGTTACTCATCAGGGACTACGAAGTATTTTTCCTGTGTCGAAATATCATGTTGTCTCCTCTGTCATTCGTTATAGCCTGGTGGATGTAGATGAAGTGTCTGTAGCTGCGATAGTACCGGTTGGTGAGATGTATGAGTTGTCGCTCGCACGGATGATCCAGAAAATGTTCCCAAATCTTTCACTTCACTTTTTAAATACAAAAAAAATCATGGTACAGGATCAAGTGCTTCGTTCAGACGTTGTGATACTTTCTGAGCCCGATAATGCCTTGCGTGAAGCGATTGAAAAAGAGATGAGTACAAAGCGCGTAAAAAAAACACATTTCCTTATAAAAGAAAAGCAAAATAGAGCGAGAAAGTATGTTGTCTATGCTTTTCTCAGTATAATTGCGTTTCTGTGCATCTTCCTTTTTCTCAGCTTAGGTATGGCGTTTTTTGGACAGAGGTTGCTGTATCGGTCGATTGAAAGTGTGAGAGCGATGTCTTTTGCAGATGCACAAAAGCAAGCGGAGTTTGCCCGCAGCAGCTTTT
>JBDKFM010000021.1:0-19829 GCA_039798685.1 Candidatus Parcubacteria bacterium
TTTGAATACTACTTATTATTACGAAATATTCTCTACCATATACTTTATACTCATCTTACCTCGAGCCGATACTGGAAACCCTCAGAAAGAGGGAATTAGCCAGTTGAACGGTTACGGTTTCACAACCGGAATCGTTCTTCGTTATATTTCTGTTCATGAAGGCGCTTAATATTCCGCCTAATCTTTCTCTTCGCTTTACCTACTTTTCGTAGTTCGGCTCAAAGATCGATTATTGGCGGAAAAGCCACCCTGTCTGTTAATGTGCTACTCGCTTGCGTGAGCCTCGTCGGCACGACTTGGGCGAGTCTATGCTCTCAAAGAGCATAGAAAATTGCCGTCATTATGCCCGCAAATCAGGCACATGATAGCGACCGATAGTATAGCATAAAACTTATAGTGTGCACGACAAAAATGAGGCTACAGGCGTGGAATTGTCAGGTTCAGGTTTGCCATGTGACGTGAGGCTACACTGAGCATTGTAAATGGAAGAGGGATGATATTCTTTGATACCTTTAACGAGTGGGTAGAAGTGACCTATGAGGGTAAAAAGAGAAGCGTGAGAGAAAAAAGTATCTTATCGTAATTGTCTCATCTAAGCCTTTTTCCGAAGCCAAAAGCCTGCAATTGCACCCGGGATCAGTCCTATCAGCGCGAGAACTTCAGGACCGGTGTCAGGATTTTTAGATGTCACAGGTGCCGGATGGACTGTTTGGCCACCTTTGGTGGTATTGACCGGGGTAGGCGAGATCAGGGTTCCTCCTTTTGTGAGTCCGGCAAATGAAGAGGGATCTTTCGCTTCAGTGGCCTGAGATGTCTGGGTTCCTTCGCGTTCGATACAGAAGGTAACAAAGTCACGTGCAACACTTGTGAAACCTGACTTTGCTTCAACCTCGTTTGCGACGCAGAGTGGTCCATTTGTGCCGGGGAGCTTCTCATTGCTCAGGACCTTTGTCTCAAGATTTACTGTGTGGGTTTGTTTGGCCTCAAGTGAGCTTATTGTGTAGGAAACAATGGTATTGCCTTTTTTTACCGCTGTGTCTGCGGTAATGTACTGTACAAACGCCGGAAGCGTATCTATAACTCTGATATTGCGGAGTGTTTTTTCGGTCTTGTTGGTGGTCACGATCCTGAAGATCATTGTCCTCTCAGGCGTAATGCGCGCATCGCCCTGATTGATCCGATCAACGAAAGAACCGTCTTTCGGAGTCTGAATCTTTTTATCTATTGAGAAATCGTTTGCCTCCTGGCATACGATGCCACCATTATAGAGAGGTGGACAAGATGTCGGTGTCGGTGTCTGGGAGAATGCGGGTGAGGTAAATCCTATGCTTATGGCAAGAAGTATTAATGAGAAAAAAAGTGTTTTATTCATGCGTATTTTGTGAGCGTTTCGTCGTGAAGGCAAAGAGCCACCTGATACTGTCTCACGCGTGTTGACAGGGAGGTAGGCACTCTTTGTGAACGCACAATAGCAAAGTGTTATAGTAGTTGTCAAGCAAAAAGGAGCTGCATTCTTGACAAACAGAGTATTGTATGGTGTAATAGAGCCTGCTACTGGGATCTTCGAGGAGACACTTCCCATTCAGACGGACGAAACAGACTATTTCCTGAATCTTATTTTCACTAACTTATGCCATTAAAAAAATCACCGACCACACCTGTAACTGATTTTGTGGGAAAAGCACCGGCAAAGCGGATTATCCGTGAGGAGGCGCCTGTCTCTGAACCACAGACATCTCAGCCTGATGCTGCTCCTGTCATGCAGCCGCAGCGCTCAGCGATGCAGTATGACCAGGCACCACAACAATCATATCAGCCACGAAGTACTCAGCGACAAAGTCATTATCAGAATCAGAACAGTGACTACTCTTCGCAGACTCCAACAGAGATGGTGAAGGGGTATCTTGATATACAGCCTGAAGGTCATGGATTTCTCCGTCCGAAGTTTATCCCAAGCGCACGAGATATTTATATCTCGCAGTCTCAGATCAGACGTTTCATGCTTAGGGGAGGAGATCTTGTTGAGGGTATGGCGCGTCCTCCTAAGGACACAGAGCGGTATTATGGTTTACTCAAGGTAGAAACAGTCAATGCGATGTCTCCTGAGGAATCAATGAAGCGCCCCTACTTTGACGATCTGACCGCGATCTATCCAAAGAGTCAGCTCGTTCTTGCAACAGGTCCTAAACCGCTCTCAACGCGCATTATTGACCTTGTGGCACCGATCGGACTCGGACAGAGAGGCATGATTGTTTCTCCTCCAAAAGCGGGAAAAACGACGATCATGAAAGAGATCGCTGCAGGCATCTCGCAGAATTTTCCCAAGGCACACATCATGGCAGCGCTCATTGGAGAGCGTCCTGAAGAGGTAACTGATATCAGTCAGTCAGTCAAAGGAGATGTCGTAGCCTCAAATTTTGACGAACCGCCGGAGAATCAGACCAAGGTCGCTGAGATCACACTTGAGCGCGCAAAGCGTCTTGTCGAGCTTGGTATCGATGTCGTAATTCTTCTTGACTCAATTACGAGGCTCGCACGTGCGTATAATCTCTCAGTTGCACCATCAGGCAGAACGCTTTCAGGGGGATTTGATCCAGCGGCGTTATGGCCAGCAAAACGGTTCTTCGGAGCAGCCAGAAATTGCCAGGAAGGCGGATCGCTTACTATCATTGGCACAGCGCTTGTTGAGACTGGTTCCCGCATGGACGATCTTATCTATGAAGAGTTTAAAGGAACTGGAAACATGGAGCTGCATCTTGATCGAAAACTCGCTGATAGGCGTATTTATCCGGCCATTAATATTGAGCGATCAGGCACAAGACAGGAAGAACTTCTCTTGTCAGAGGAGAAGCTGAAGCGAGTTGTGACGATGCGCCGCATGATTGATATGCTGGGTCCTGATGAGCGAACTGCGATTATTATTGAGCGGCTCTCAAAGGCAGAATCAAATGATGAATTTCTTGACAGTTTAGGCAAGGGTTGAGCTCTGTTCCCGGAGGATAATTACTCTATGGAACATCCTTCAGCCTCTCATTGTTTATTCATTTCGCAAGACTTCTTTTTACCTCAGTCAGTTTGACTTTTAGCCTCTTTTTTGTTACTCTTTGATCTTACTTCTTTCGGCATTTGGCACAGGATAAACCCATAAAAACCTCCATGTTGAAGAAAAAATATTTCGTTCAAATCAAGAAGCCCTTTCTCTGGTTTAGTCGTGAATTCACTGCGTTTCTTCTGTATCTACTCTCATATTCAAAAAAGCGAATCATGGGATTCTCCTTGGGATTTGAGAGGTGGAAAAATAGGCTCGTCCGCTTTTTTATGATGAAACGAGGACGATACAATAGACCGTTTCTTCATCTGACGACAATGGCGGTGCTTGGATTTGGTGTACTTTTGGCACCGATTATTGCAGATACCTTTCCTCTTTTCGCAACGGAGACGACTGATCTGCGCAATTTGGCAAACGCGCAGGTGGGGGAACAGTCTATCTCGGTAGGGGATGATGTGTTTGCCACACGAAGCTCCGAGAAGCCACGTGATAAAGTGCTTATTTATACAGTGCAGAAAGGCGATACGATCTCAACGATTGCACGGAAATATGGGATATCGACAGAGACAATAAAGTGGGCAAATGATCTTACATCTGACAGTATTACGGTTGGAGATACGCTCCGAATCCCGCCTGTTACCGGAATCGTGCATAAAGTGCAGCAGGGGGAAACAGTGTACACAATTGCGAAGAAGTTTGATACTGATCCGCAGAAGATCGTTGAGTTTCCTTTTAATGACTTTGTAAATCCGGAGACATTCTCACTCGTCACAGGGCAAGAGCTGATTGTTCCTGATGGTATAAAGCCATCTGAGAGGCCAACGACCCCACGTAGGCAGGTCTACCTCGTCACAGGACCAGTTGCTGTCTCGAGTGCCGGATTCTATTGGCCGGTTAGAGGCGGAATCTCTCAGTTTGCTTCCTGGTATCATATGGCGCTTGATATCACGGTACCGTTTGGGACACCTATCGTGGCAGCGCAGGATGGAAAAGTCTCGGTAGTGAGTCTTGGGACCTGGGACGGGGGATACGGAAACAATGTCTGGATCGATAACGGGAGTGGGCTTGCAACGCATTACGCGCATATGAATGCTGTCAATGTGAAACCTGGAGATAGTGTGTCTGCGGGGAGGACTGTGATCGGAACTGTCGGACTTACCGGGAGAACGACCGGTCCACACGTGCACTTTGAGGTCAGACAGGGTGGGGGACTTGTCAATCCGCTTCCGTATCTTCAATAATCTCCATCTCATCTTTCGGAGAGCTATGCCACATAAAAAACCCGCCTCATCAAGTTTTCACTCTTAGAAAACGGGTTTTTTGACGTGTAACCTAAATTGGTTATCGGTCCTGACGCTGTTGCCTGAAGCAATCTCGGCAAAGTACTGGACGATCACCGCGAGGCTCAAACGGAACAGTATCTTCTTTACCACAATTTGCACAGGTAATTTTAAACGATTGTCGTTCAAAACTGCCTCCGCCATTGCCGCCACCACTGCGCTGTCCGTTCATTTTTGCCTTTTTAATTTTTCGGCAATCAGGACACCGTGCTGGGGGATTGGTAAAGCCTTTCTGTTGATAGAATTCCTGCTCAGACGCAGTCCACACGAATGTGTTGCCGCAGTCTTTGCACGTTAATGTTTGATCTTGGAAGTTCACTTAGGATTTCACCTCCCTTCAATCCCGACAAATATCGGGATTCCTGGAATCCTAAGTGACTGAGGAAAATTCCTAACTGTTACCTAAGGAAGCCTGGAATAAGGATTGCTGATTCTCATCAGACAGGGGTAGTATAGCATATTTTGGCGGAACCTGTAATTTTGAAGTATAAACTCCGAAGAATGACGACATTTTCTTGGCAATGTATACTTCAAAGTTCTTAGCTTACAGTGTAGTTGTGGACCCGAGGGGAATCGAACCCCTAATCTTTTCTATGCCATAGAAACGCGATAACCATTACGCTACGGGCCCATTGTGGCTTATGGCGAATAGTAGGGAACGAATAATGAGAACCATTCGCGATAAGCTGTATGCTAGACGTAAAACTCTGTGGACCTGAGGAGACTCGAACTCCCCACCTTTGCAATGCGAATGCAACGCTCTACCAGATGAGCTACAGGCCCGGTGCGAACATTTCGCAGAGAGCGATTTGCTAATGGATTATAACAATGGGAAAGGAAGCTGGCAACAGAGGCGATGATCATGCTCGTTGTGTTATGGAGCGGGTGTTTCCGTAGGTGAAGGACTTGTTGCAGGTGTTGTTGATGGACCCTCAATCTCCTCAAGCGGCTGTCTCTCAGGAAGTTTCGGACTTGGTTCATTGATGCCGAGTGGCGGCTGATTTTCAGCAGTGGTGGAGGCAGGAGTTTGTGCATTTGTCTGCTGTGTTGTGCCGATTTTTGTCTGCAGTGCTTTTATTTCCTCATCAATTTTCTTGAGGTTTTCCTGATCACTCTGCATGAGAGACCGGACTGCCTGATACTGTGTCAGTGCGCCCTGAAGATCTCCTTTTGATTCCAGTGCATGGCCGAGGTTGTAGTATGCGTTTGCAAGATCAGGCTTCAGTTGGATCGCAATCTGGAATTGATTTTGTGCCTGATCCCACTGCTGGAGTTGGTAGAAGATGCCGCCAAGATTTATATACTGCTGGGGATTTGCAGGGTCAAGTCTGATTGCTTCCTGATTCGTTGCAATAGCAAACTGATCTGCATTCTGTCCGAATCCAATAAGGCTGCGGTAGATATTTGAAAGGTTGTCCCAGTTGAGTGAGGTCTGTGGTGAGACAGTCACGGCATTTCTTCCTGCTGTGATGGATTGCTGAATGAGTGTAAGAATAGTCTGCTGGGTTTCCTGACTGACCTGTTGACCTTGTGGTTGTGAGAGCGCAATAGAATTAGCCAGTGCGAGGTTGAGTTGTGAGAAAATTCGATAATTTGTGTCGCGATACGGGAAGTACTGGATTGCGCCAATGGTATTTGATTTTTCTTCTCCTGCGAGATGATTGTATGCCTGAAGTCCGTTGTTTTGCACCATATAATCAAGTGTCCGTTTTAGTTGCATGTCAGAGAGGACATAGAGAGCACTCATATAGCCGACTGCACCAACAAAGACGATGAGAAGTGCAGTTGCGATAAATGGAAGTATGCGTGATGTCGTAGACTGCTGAACTGATGCAGGAACATGTGCATTTTCCGGAACAGCTGCGATAAGACCTCTTTTCATCGCGACAAAGTAGTACTCAAGATCTTCATAGCGTTTCGGATATGAAAGTGCCTGTGTTGCTGCAAAAAGTCCAAGTACGATAAAGAAGAGCACCTGGATTGTGAAGGAGAAAGGTAATACAAACGCTGCGATAAAGATCAGAACCAGCGGTAGGAACATCGTTTTCTCCTTCAGGAATCGATAGCCAATGAAAAGGAAGGAGAGAAGACCAAGGAGTCCGGCGGTTGCCATCAGCTCAAGTATGAAGCTTGAGGAGCGGAAGAAGGTAAAAGACCAGATCTGTGCATTGAGATTGTATGCGGGCTGTTTGAACCTCGTGAAATCTGTGATATAGGTGCCGTAACCGCTACCGAAGAGAAATCCCTGAAGAACCCGACCTGCGTCCTGTGAGATCGCGGCAAATGCAGTCTGGAATCCGGTCTCAAGCGGGAGGATAACCGGTTTTGCGATAGTCAGGAGGAGGAGTAGTGTCACTCCGAGTCCAATGATGAGTGCAATAGTTGCAACACTGAAGCCAATTCCGAATGACATCAAGCTTTTCCTGTTTATCTGCATTGCATCCTCAGCGGGAAGTCTCCTGCGTGTTTTGATCATGCGGGCGATATATGGCCATGCGACGTATCCAGCAAACGGGAGTACTATTGCGATATACATCGCCTGATCTAGAAGCGCTCCGAATGTCGTAAATGACTGCGCTTGTGTTTCAGCATAAGGGAAGATGTAGATTTTGAGATACGCAAGTGCGGAGATGATGCCGGCAATTGCTGATCCTGCAACGAGTGCAGCGATTGAGAAGAGGATAGTTTTTTCTTCTTTTACTGCGTTAACTATTATAAAGAAGAGGAGAACAGCGAAGAGAAATGGCATGAAGTTGATGAGCGCGTCATAGCGATTTACTGCAAAAATAGCCGAGAGAAAGATAACGACAGCAAAAAGAAATATTGGCAGATCAAATGGTGTTGAGCGGAGCTGGATTTTACCGAGGAAGATCATGCGTACACCTATTAATAGTAATGAGAGCCCGACGACACCTGCAAGGAGAATCTGTTTCGGAAGCGCGAACATATCAGTGAAGGCTGATGAGAAAATCAGCGGAAATAGGAAAAAGAACGCTGCGAGAATGACAGTGAGGAGTGTTTCTATATAAGAGAGTACTTCTTTTTGTGTGTTTTTCATTGTCCTGACGATGTGTATATAAACAGTAGCAGAGGCAAAAGTATAATGTCAAGGATAACTTTTTATTGTGGTGATTTGTGGTAAATTTGTGGTGAGTTTTTTTCACTATGCAGCCTTTCAGATTGCAGAATCAATGAAAAGAATACTTCGATGAGAAAGAATGAGGGATATTTTTCGATTGTGGTGTTGTTGTGGAGATAGCTACGAAGGATTGTCAAGAAATGAGAGGAGGCGACTTGCACGGTCTGCTTCGACCGGATTTCTTTTTGCAGAAAAAGAGAGTTCGAGACCAGGAAGCTCTAAAAGTTGCTCTTTTGTGAGTTTTAGGTCGCCAATTTTTACCTTTTCAGGTGTTGTTACCTGGAAATTAGCAAAGACGATCTTGTCATATTCTATCTCTGCTTGCGGGGATACCTGAAACGATATTCCGAGAGTATCAAGTGTGCCTTTGAAGGTGAGATTGTTAAGGAGTAAAGCCGCGCGCGGTTCGAGTCTTCTTTGTTCGTCTCCGTATCCAGCACTTGTTCCATGTTTGAGATATGCTCTCTTATATGTTTCGATAAGATTAAGTTTTGAGAGAATGCCTTGTGGTGCTGAGATCTGGAGCGCTGCATGATCATCTGTGGGATTACGTGGGGAGAGTGGTAGGAAAAACAACGTAAATGGAAGATCAGGTACATCACCTGTCTGAAGTACAAAATTTCTTTTCAGTACGTCAAAGTTTCCATCACTTGGTGTTGCTGTGAGATCACTATACGGTCGCCAGATTTCGCCAATTCCGAGTGTAGTTTCGCCGTGAGGACGCCTGCTTTCGAGTGAGGAAGACATAGGTGCAAATACTATAATACTTCTAATGAATTTGCAACAAATGAATGTTCCACCCTCCTTCGTCTTTCAGACTGCGGAAGGGCAAGTCAGTTTATCTCAGTTAATAATCCACCAATTGAGATAGATATTTCCGCTTACCGGTCTTGTTATTTGAATAGTAAATGATCCCTGTTTTTTATCGTCATTCGGATCTTCAGCAGTCTGCCTGGCAACATAGGGGGTCACACCGTAGGTATCTGAAGTCGGGGTAAGATAGATAAGAGAATTTTCGGAGACATACGGACTGACAATTGTTCTTTCGCGAAGTCCTTTTGTGATCGTTGCTGTGCCTGCGGAAGATGATGCAATGGTGTGTGAAGTTGAGGTATCTGCCTGAGCCCCACGGATGAGGTTGAGATCATTTGTCATAAGTTTTTGAAATCGTGCGCTCCCTGAAGCGACGAGATCTCCAATGTTACTGACACGGAACTTTGCAGAGCCGCTACTGTCTTTGATCACAAATGCCTGATCAGTTTTGTGTTGTGTTTCCGGAGACTCTTTGGAGCGAAGCGTGACGACAAGATCCTCATCGGGGATCGGAGCGATGATACGTGCTGAGAGTGTTCCCTGTACCGTGACTTCTTTTGCAAATGTTGCATTTCCTTTGGCGACAAGATTGCCTTCAGTATCAATTGTGAAAAGTCCTCCCATGACAGAGAGTTTGCCCTGGCGGAGTGATTGGAGTTCAAGATCCCGTCCGAGCGTATTGATCGCTGCATCTGCGAGGATAAGATTGCCACCTATGGCAACTTGTCCGCTTGTTGCAATATCAGCAAAACTCGCAGGACCAAAGACCATGAGTCCATGCGTAATTGATGCAAAATCCATTGTAAATGATCCTGTACCGTCAAGTCCTTCCAGCGATGTACCTTCTGCAAATGAAGTGGCGAGTTCAGCTCTGGGAAGGGGAGAAGTGTACTCGGTTGTATTTTCAGCTGTCGCAAGGTGCGTCGAAGGTGTCGGTGAAGGTGTGAGAGTGGATGCAGGAGAGGCATAGATGTTAGTGACGTGTGTAATATAAGTTGCAGACGAAGTGCTTATTCCTTCTATTGAATCTGCAATGAGTCGTCCGACCCTGAGGGTTCCTCCGATTGATGCATCCTCTTTGACACTAATGTTTTGTGCACTGAGCGTTCCTGAGAATGATGCATTTCCTTCCCGGTCGATTGTGAGGGCTGCATTTGAGGAGACGGGATCTATGACAGCAATTGTGCTGCCTGAAAAAACGAGTGAGAGCCCGTCTTTATCTGAGAGAGGGGAGATGACTGTCACTCCAATTTTCCCAAACTCTCCGAGAGGTGATGTAATCTTGCTTGCTGCGAAGAGGGAGTTTGTTTCGATCACGGATGTTAAAAGGCTCTCTGTTGAGAGTGCTCCTTTTATGATGAGTTCTTTCGTGTGTATCATGCCGACCGCGAGATTGCCAATCAGTGCATCTGAGAAGTTTCCTAATTGTTTGAGTATGGAGCCGTCTGTTGCGACGACATTATATGAGCTGTCATCTTCTGATTGTTGTTTTTGTAAACTAAATTGTAAATCTCCTTGTGATGAGAGAATTCGAGGAGTGGGGTCGTACCAGCTTGCTTTAATATAGGTGTTAACCCGTTCTGAGACATCCTGTTTTGCTTCAAGTGCGGTGCCGACGATCTGAGTCGGTCCTACTGCTTTTGCAGCAACGCCGGGAATTGATGAGAAGGTAAGTGCATCATTTGCCTGAATAGAGCCGTTTTCATCGGTTGTCAGAACGGGAACTTGTCCTTGCAGACCGACGAGCACATATCCTGAATCATTTTCATGTGTCGCATTTCCAACAAAGGCAGGTCTATCAGAAACAACTCCTATAATACTTGTTTCGGATGGAGAGCATTTTGTTACCCCTCCCTTTGTGTGGAGACAGACGATATTTCCGGCAACAAAGTGTTCAGCACGGTCATGTTTTCTAAAGTACTCTGCAAAGTCACTTCCTGATGTGCTGTACGCAACTCCGTTTAGGCCGTTGCCGCTTATTTTTCCGACGACTTCACCGCGGCCGTTGAGGAAAGTCGTGAAGTAGTTTGAGAGTCCGGGAGTGGAAGCCCCAACTTTGAGGGCAAGTACACCCGCGTTTGCTCCCGTTGAAAGATTTGTAAACATCGCTGCTGCAGTTGTATTCCTCGTATCCTGAAGATCGAGACGAAACTCGGGGTTTGTGGTACCGATGCCGATGCCGGTTGATGAGATGGTGAGTTGAGGGTTTAACTGGCTTTCTCCTCCCGGTGAACTACGGAAGGTAAGTGTGCCACCGTTGAGTTGGGTGATGTTTGTCGTGATACCTGTGAACGTTAGATTGCCTGAGGAGCTTGCAGTTCCGGTGTTGCTGCCGCTACCAAATACCTGCCATGCTGCAGAGCTTGTTGCGATTCCTCCTATTGCGATATCGTTTGTTGTAGATATTGGTCTTACAACGCCGTCCTGATATGCCCAGTATGCAGTCTGGCCGTTGAGTGCCGAGCTGATAATGTTATTTACATAGAGCGTATCAAAGGGATTTGTTGCTGATCCAAGATTATTTATACCTGATGAAGATTCAGGAACAATATTCAGATCCCGTCCTACTTGGAGATGGGACGCGAGAAGTAGTGATCCTGACTCGGCCTTGATTGAGTGATTTCCGTTGCCGGCGAAGCTGATCCCCGCATTGTCTCCGGTATAAATAGTTCCTGTCTGACCGCTGAGTGTGAGATTTCCTTGAAGCGATGTAGAGGGTGTCCGTATGGTTGTCGTTCCGGATTGCGATCCGATTGTAACCGCAATAGCCTCACCTCCGATATTGAGAATCTGGGTTTGTCTATTAAATAGACTTATAGCAAAATTATCGCTGAGTACGTCGGTTCCATTGACTGTAAGGTTGCTCGCGAAGTATCCTGCACCGGTTTGGTCGACAGTGAATTTAGCAATGCCACTGCTACTTGCGCTAATGAGCGGACCTCCTCCATTTTGATTGATAGTAAAGGCTGATTGGCCACTTGTCGTTGCGAGAACAGCGAATGCATCCGCGACCTCTACGGCTCCAGCGGTATCAGATTGACTGCCAAATGATGATGTATTTTGAATTGGTTTGATGATATCTACAATGCCCAGTCCATCTGGTGCGAGCTGGATGCTTCCATTGCTTCCTGGAAGGCTTGAGAGGAGAAGGGATTGTGCTCTCAATGTAAATGATCCATCTGTCGCCTGAAATACAGGCGAGCTCTTTCCGATTGTAAGGTTACCAGCGGAATCGAGTGCGAGGAGTACGTTTTGTGAGGCTGCGTTGTCAGCGGTAATGGGGAGGAGTCCTCCGACGCGGTGTGCGTCTTGGGCGAGCTGTACGTTTGGAATACTTTGTCGTGGTGTAAGCTCGGAGCTGTTTTGTATTGCGATCCCAAGATAGAGTCCTTTACCTGATGAAAATATATCATTTGGTATCGAAGTAGTGCTTCCAATGCTAATTGAGAAATTTCCCTGCGTATCCGGAGTCACGACTTGTGTGTCTTGCCAGAGAAGGCTTGATCCTGATGCAATCTTATCGTCATATATAGCAAATCTCAGTGCCGTCTTCTCGCTGATAGGTTTGCTGTTGTTGTCCAGAAGGAGTCCTCGAAACTCGAGCGTTCTTCCGCTGTTTGCGATCTGTGTTCCAAGTACTCTGGAGTTCAGAGAAGGAGAGATGCGCTGGTAGAGAACTGAGCCCATTACAATAACGACGATACCCAGTATGCCGAAGTGTACATAGTGAGCGATTGCATAGGTGTGATACCTTTTATACCATATAGGTCGTTTGTGAAGTATCGTCAGATAGAGTCTTTTATGAAGAGGGAGTGAGGCAAAAGAGAGCGACAGAGGTGCGAAGAATGATTTACCAAAACTATCTACAATAAGACTATCCATGCCTATCCTTTTGAGTGGCTTCTTTGCAAAGTGATAGAAGACTCTTCCGCCCGAAGCTATCCATAGCATCTTTTGGCAAATAAGTATCGTTTCTGCTAGCGGAGTAACAATTGCAATGTCAGCTATTTTCTTGCCTAGTGCCTGAGACTTTTGCCACATACGGAGTGGTGGAAAGGAAGAATACGTCAGCAGAGCATTATGCCCGATCTGATCTTCGCTTACTGATGATGCCTCGGCAAGAGCGGCGTATGTCTTGTTGTCAGGCATTTCATCTTCTGGGAGTAGATTTGTATTGCCTACAGATATCTTTTGATCTATTAATCCATACTTCGATGCAAATTTTAGATAGCTTCGTAGTGATGAGAGCTTGCGATTAATTGATACTGGGGAAAGCTGTTTTTCTGTGAGGAGACGCTCTTTGTAGGTATTGAGTAGCTCCTTGTTCAGTGAACGAAAGAATTCTTTTTCATTCGTCAAATTTGTAATAGCAAGGACGATCATAGTCCACTCTGTAAATTGCCGTAAATCTGCGAGGTAGTTTTTTATGGTCAGTTGTGAGCACTTCAGGTCAAGCAGGTAGGATCTGAAATCTCGTGTGTGCAGGAGGCTTTCTATGCCCTTTGCTTGTTGTTCTGTTTCCGTTGCAGTGAGCTGATTATTTGCAGGAAGTATCTTCGATTGAACAAGGAAAATGAAGAATTGATTCAGGGAAGAAGAGTGCCTTTTTGCTGAGCGGTGATCAAGCGTTGAGGAAAGGAACGTTCTGTATTCGTGTATGGTACTGCTTGTGACAGATTCTGCAATAAAAGATTGTTTTGTATGTGCTTCAAACCAATCGACAAACCGTCTGATATCGCTACAATAATTTTTTATTGTAATCTCAGACTTATTATGTGCGCGAAGATAAATTCTGAATTGATTGAGCAGGTCCATTTGGTAAAAAGTACATTTCCCGAACGATGCTGTTCAGCCTCGAAATTATACCGATTATACGTATTATCTGTGAAGAAAAGACGAATAATCTCCAGGAGAAATACTTCTATAATTAGAGTAAGTAATTTTGGGCGAGCTTGTCAAGAGGCTATCTGATCTTGGATATGGTATATTAAGATATATTTATATATAATTATAAAATACGAAAAATGACATGAAAAGTAAAAATATTATCTGTGAAAAGGTAAAATTTTGTATCGGGAAAAAGATCGGGAAATAATTTAGACAAAATTATCATTCTCGTTTCTATATCAAAGACTAGCAGCATCCCCTGAAGTTTGATGAAAACTGAGGCTAACATCTTCTAGTATGTATGGTTATTGCTTACAGATTGATGAATAAATAGAGAGCAAGGTATTGTTCAATATGTATGAATTGAGGCAATTTCGCTCTGATCATTTCGATCTTATAACGTTGTGCCTATATTTTTCCGCCTTACGCGAGCTATCTCTCATTGAGAATACAGGTAGTTTTTAGCAGCAAGATATACCTTATGCTAGGAACTTAAAAATCACTCTTTTTATTGACAATATAATCTAAACGCAATTTTTCTTTATAGATAAAATGTTGTGCTGTAGAATTCGTAGTACGAACTCGTTCCTATAGTTATTTCAAATTTTTGTCTCTTACGGCCAGTTTTTTGCAGAATAAGCCTTATAGCTAGTTTTTAGAGGTGATGCGTAATTTCGCAATGTTACTTATTAGTATATTTTGATATAGATATTTTTAAACATTTCATCCGTGAGGCATCACTTGATCTTTTCGCGCACCTGGCCAATGAGGAAACTTGCGATGAGGAGTGCGATGAGGATTAGAATCACTGCCCGGATAGGGAAGACAAAAAAATCACGCTCACGATACTCCTCTGATCCTGAATCTGTGAGTATGGTAATTCGCGCGCGATACCCTCCTATGAGAAATCCCTCATTCCAGCTGATACCAGGCTCAGATGACTCTGAGCGTCCCGTGACTTCTTTTTCTGCGTGTGAGGGTATGAGCTGATTCGGGAGTAGGATTTTACCGATTCTTTGTCCGAACATGTTATGAATTGATATATTTCCATATATATTAATATATTTATCAGAATCATTTCTGACAGTTGCCGTAAAGCGTACAGGACCTTTTTGCAGGAAGCTTTCAGATCTGAAGGCGGTAACCGTGAACGCATCCTCCTCTTTGTTTTTTTGACCAAACAAGATTATGTGCACTGCGCTGCCGACTGAGATATTCATCTCTGTAGTGAGGGATGTGTCTGAGTCATCATGAGGAAGTGATTCACGGGAGTTTTTTGAGAGAAAAAATAATGAAGCTGTATGTTGCGTGAAGTTTGTGATATCTGAGGCAGTGACTTTGAGAAGGAGTTGCTCTTTTTGACCTGGAGAGAGGGAGAGTTCGGTGACAGGAACGTTGTTTTCGAGTATCTCTATGTTTTCAGAGACGAATTTCTCTGTTTCTGAGGATATCTCTGATCTATTTAGATATAGTATATTACCTTTTTTATCTGTAGTGAAGGCTTTTATGAGTATTTGAATTGTGAGGGGATCTCTCCCTCTGTTTTCAACAGTAAGAGTTTTTTCGAGTATTCCATTTTCTGTTGGGTGGAGTTCTATAATGTTTGGGGTAATTCTCATTCCTACTTCATTTGCATCAACCATCCCGGGGCGAATAGTAAGAGCTAAGCAGAGGGTGATAACAGTTGCCAGTAAAACTCTATACTTTAAAAAGCTTGTCATACCATACTATTGTATCGCATCAGCTCCGATGAGGAAACTCGTCATCATAGTTTACAGACCCGGTACGAAGATGTAGGTGAGGGATGCCTGATAGTTTCCCGGTGCTTGGGTTCCTGGAACTACCAGCTTATAGCTGAGGACAAACGTGTTCTTATCTACAGTTGCACCGCTCGCGATGATCGAGGCTTTGTTTGAGGCGGTTATGCCAAGCGGGCGGAATGTGTTTTGTTCAATAAAATCGTCAGGGCATACCGTGCCCTCATTATTTTCGCATCGAACTCCAAGGCCGTATGTGAGCGTGCTTTTCCATAGAGATGCCTGTGTGATCGTGCAGGAGCCGTTGTCGCACGATGTTGCTGGAATTGTATTGCCCGGATCATTTTGCAACTCATGATTCATTTGCTGATAAAGTGAAAATGGGGCGTAGGGACTAAAAAGCGAGAATCTTAGTTGGCGAAGGACAGGATTCGTCGGGGAGAGGGATCCGAACTGTACAAAATCATCGGAGACGATAATTTCGCTTTGTCCATATGCTCTGACTGGCGGGGGCGTCGGAGATGGGGCTTGTGGAGTGATGGATTTCTGATTTGAAACAGTCGGTGTCGGATCTGAGTCGGAAACTTCTTCAAGCTGAAGTTTATATCTTCCGTCTTCCATAACTTCGGCAAAAGTTTTTTTGACTGGGAGAAGGAGAAGTAAGTAGATAAAAAGAAGTACGGTGAGAAATGAACTAGTAGTTATAGGACTTTTCGGGAGTGTGTGATGACGTATTGATTTTTTCATAACACGGATAGGTTAATGGTAAAAGAATATACATTAAAGTGCAATACAATCTATTCGTCATTTTAGAATGAGAGATGCTGATGTGAGTAATTGTTGTGATAGCTTATAGCATAGAATGGACGTTTTGTTGCTGTTTATTTGATCAGAATAAATCAAAATATATCAAAAACTGGAAATTTTGTTTCATTTTTTTACGATTTTAGAAGGTTTTTTTCATATTTTGATGAAGGTGTAGAGGGTGTGTTTGTCGACATTTTTTGAAGGGAATGATGATTTGATTGACCTATCAATATGAAGTAAAAAACTCATTGAAAATATACTGTTCAGTCAACTTAAGTATAAATTTAGGAGAAGTTAGCAGAAGTATGGATTGAGTGATATGTCTTCGTAGGGAATAATTGTAGAGAATTATATAGGACTTCGCTTGAGCGCACGTTTCAACTGGTGCTATAATCACAGTATGAGCAAAAGAAAATCACTCGGCAGATATATTCCAGGAACAATTGAGAAAAAGTGGCGGGACAAATGGAGTAAAGAGCACACGTATGAGTTTAAGGAGGAGGCAGGCAAAGAGACGTATTATAACTTGGTAGAACTTCCATACCCTTCGGGTGATCTGCATCTTGGGCATTGGTTCACGTTTGTCAATGCAGATGCACATGCACGTTATAAGAAGATGAGTGGTAGCAATGTATTTTTCCCCAATGGTTTTGATGCGTTTGGATTGCCAGCAGAGAATGCTGCGATTAAGCGCAATATTCATCCTCAGGATTGGACGATGAAGAATATCGAGACAATGAAATCGCAGTTTGCGACGATGGGAACAATGATTGATTGGTCTCATGAGGCGATTACGTGTACGCCCTCGTACTATAAGTGGAATCAGTGGATTTTTATCAGGATGTTTGAAAAGGGATTGGCGTATAGGGGAAAAGCCCTGAGCAACTGGTGTCCGTCGTGTCAAACAGTTCTTGCAAATGAAGGTATAGAGGACGGGAAATGCTGGAGATGTGGTAGTGTGGTTGTGCAGAAGGAGATTGAGCAGTGGTTTTTGAAGATTACCTCATTTGCAGATTCATTGTTGTGGGATAACACCGATGAGGGGAAAAAGGCAAACGGTGTCGAATGGCCGAAGTCGGTACGCGAAGGACAGAATAATTGGATCGGACGGTCTGAGGGAGCAAGTATTCAATTTCAAATTTCAAATCACAAATCTCAAATTGAGGTTTTTACAACACGGCCGGATACGTTGTACGGCGTCACATTTCTTGTAGTTGCACCGGAGCATCCGGTCATTGGACAGATGGTACATGGAAAATGGCAAATAGATGAGAAAACAAAAAAAGAAGTGTTCGCGTATGTTGAGGCTGCAAAAGAGAAGACTGAGATGGATCGGAAAGAGCAGAAAGAAAAAACAGGCGTTTTTTCAGGGTTTTATGCAGTGCATCCTCTCACAAGCGAGGAAATTCCCGTATGGATTGCTGAATATGTTCTGTGGGGATATGGTACGGGAGCGATTATGGCTGTGCCTGCACACGACGGGCGGGATTACGAATTTGCGAAAAAGTATAATTTGGGTATAAAAAAAGTTATACAGGCAAAAAATGGTCAGCCAGGAGAAGAGAGTGGATATTATGTGGGTCCAGGTACGCTTACTCACTCAGGAGACTGGGATGGGATTGTCGTCCCTGAGGGAATTGGTAAGATTATAGAGTATTTATCAGAGAAGAAGCTTGGGAAGAGCAGGGTTGAGTATCATCTGCATGACTGGTCAGTCTCACGGCAACGGTACTGGGGAACTCCGGTTCCTATGATTCATTGTGATACATGTGGGGTCGTGCCTGTTCCGCTTGACGAATTGCCGGTTGTGCTTCCGTACGAGGTCGATTATGCGCCAAAAGGGAGAGCACCTCTTGCGACTGCAGAGAGTTGGCAGAATGTCAGTTGTCCAAAATGCGGGGGATCTGCAAAGCGTGAAGCTGAGACACTCGATACATTTTTTGATTCTTCATGGTACTACTATAGATATATGGATCCGGAGTATGACGCGTTGCCGTTTGATCCTCAGCGTGCAGAACGTCTTATGCCTGTTGATATTTATTTTGGCGGGGCTGAGCATACGCTTGGACATACACTGTATGCACGTTTTTTTACAAAGTTTTTTAAGGATGAAGGATTAATCGCGTTTGATGAGTTTGCCAAAAAGCGGGTGCAGCATGGAATTATCCTCGGACCTGACGGATTTCGTATGAGTAAATCCCGCGGAAACGTCGTGAATCCCGATGACGTCGTCTCTGAGTATGGAGCTGATGCAGTCAGGCTTTATCTGGCATTTATGATGCCGTTTGAAGCAACAGCTCCGTGGAATCCGACTGCAATCTCAGGTATCTATCGATTTTTACGCAGAATCTGGGAGCTTTATGAGAGGGTGGATGATTCAGCCGATGGGATGCTGAGTAAGCAGGATGTGTACTGGATGCATAAGACGATTAAGAAGGTCGGGGAAGATCTGCGTGAGATCAGATTTAATACTGCTGTCTCATCGCTCATGGAATGGCTAAATCATCTCAGTAGAAAAGAGCAGATTAGCCTTGAAGAGTACAAAACACTTCTTTTACTTCTTGCTCCGCTTGCGCCACATATGACAGAGGAGATTTGGCAGATGTTTCAGATTCAGGATTCAGTATTCAAGAATCAGGAGTTTGCCTCGATCCATCAGGAGGACTGGCCGATATATGATGAAAAGTTTCTCGTGCAGGATGAGGTAGTGATCGTGGTGCAGGTAAACGGCAAGGTGCGGGAGAATATTACGATGGAGAGTGCGGAGAGCAAGGAGAAGAGTGCTGTTGAGAAAAAAGCAAAAGAGAGCGAGAAGATAAAAGGCTATCTTGAAGGAAAAACTGTCAAAAAGAGTATCTATATAGAGGGTAAGATTCTCAATTTCGTTGTCTCCTAAGTTTCTTCTTGACAAATAGTTTGGAAACGAGCTGAATTAGGTAAGAGGATTCGTTATGTTTCCTGAGGATCGTTTTCAGTTTGTGCCTCAATTTTTCCGTAACAATATCGTGTCTGTACTCCTTGCGGTTTTCGGGATTCTCTTTCTCGGTCTTGGATTTTTTGTAAGTTCATATTCTCCACAAGAAAAGAAAGATGAGCTTGTTTTTGAGGCTGGTAATGAATCGTTGCAGGTTGAGGATGAGAAGAAAACTGTGCTTGGGAGTTTTGATCGGAAGGAATCGATTCGGGTAGATATTGCCGGTGCCGTTGTGAATCCAGGTGTGTATGCATTTGCAGATGATGCACGCATGCAGGATGTCGTACTGGCTGCGGGAGGATTTCTGGAGACGGCAAATAAAGAGTGGGTGGCAAAGAAATTCAATCTTGCCTCACGTGTGCAGGACGGGATGAAGGTGTACATCCCATTTCTTGGAGAAGAAGGTTCATCCGAAGTTGTTCTTGGTGGTTCTGCTACTGATAATACTGGCGATTCAGGTGGAGTGAATATTAATACTGCGACTCAGGCACAGCTTGAGGGATTGTCAGGCGTTGGTCCGGTAACTGCGCAAAAGATCATTGTCAACCGACCATATAGCGCGGTTGATGATTTACTCACAAAAAAAGTCATTGGTCAGAGTATTTTTGATAAGATCAAGTCTGAGATAGTAGCACGGTAGCCTCAGTGCTGCATTGTCGTCGTGTGAGATAGCTTATCTCAGCAATGAAATACTGAGGTTATAGAGTAATCGCAAGAATGACCGCAAAGCATCTCATCGTGTTTATTTCTCTTCTTGTTATCTGCCTCTTTATACGTTTTTTCTTCTACTTTTTAGATCTTCGGCCGTTTCGGGATGGGGAAGAGGTGCAATTTCAAGCGCTCCTGCTTAATGATCCAAAGCGCGAAGGAAAATTTCAGCGCATGAGCGTGACACCTACAGGGAGAGAAAAAGTGTTTATTACAGCACCGCTTTATCCATCCTTTTATTATGGTCAGAGGCTCGTCGTTACCGGGGTTATAAAAAAGTCAGAAAGAGGGGGAAATCCAGATAGAAATCGTAGCACTTCATCCCAGATTTTGCTAAGAGGAGAAAATGTTATCA
>JBDKFM010000022.1:0-19540 GCA_039798685.1 Candidatus Parcubacteria bacterium
CTCTTATTATAACTCGCCGTCACAATTTTTTTAAGTATCTTTTTCTTCATTAATCAATTCTTCCCTTTAATTTCTTTGTTGCGAGTTTAAGGACATTAGTCTTTTCATCTTCTGAGACGAGATCAGGAAGTGATTTTGCAAGCATCGCGATTGCAAGTTCAGAGATATTTCCTGCGAGTCTTTTTTCGGCCTGCTTTGTCTCATACTCAATCTGTTTTTTTGCATCAAGGATCATTCTCTCAGTTTCTTTTCTCGTTTCCTCTTTTGTTTTACTGAGGATCGCATCTGCCTGCTTTTTTGTATCTTCGAGCATCTTTCTCGATTCATTTTGTGCCGTCTCTTTTTCAGATGCTTCTTCAAGCAGGCGCTGTGCTTTTTCTGCATCGTGAATTCCTTTTTGTATTTCTTCTCTTCTTGCCTGCAGCATGGACATGACAGGTTTGTAGAGGAATTTCTTTAAAACAAAAAGAATAATTCCGAAATTGATAAACTGAGCAACAAGAAGCACCCAGTCAATACCGAATGTATGTAAAATTTCCATAATAATTACTCACGATCTGTCATTCCGAACTTGTTTCGGAATCTCCCCAAGTTGAGGAGAAATCGAGATCCTGAAATAAATTCAGGATGACACTTCGATAGGCTCCGAATTAACCGGTGAATGCCAGGATAAGTGAGTAAATAGCAATAGCTTCTGCGAAGGCCATTCCTAAAAGCATGGCCGGGAGAATTTTTCCTGATGCTTCAGGATTTCTTCCGATTGCTTCCATAGCTTTGCTTCCGATCATACCGATCGCGAAAGCTGGAACAATACCTCCGAGTGCGACGATGAGTCCGCCTGTAATACTAAATTCCATATTTTATTTGTAAATTCACCTCCTTTTTCATAGTGTTTTCAAAAGTTCAGATTGTTAATGCTCTGCATTGTGTGGTGTCATGAGTACGCTCATAAACACCATCGTAAGCATTGAAAAAACAAGCGCCTGTACCAATCCTACTATTATTTCTAATAACATAAATGGTACAGGAGCAATAAAGGCAAACAAGTTTGAAACAGTGTGCAAAACAACTTCGCCTGCATATATATTACCAAAAAGTCGGAAAGAAAGCGAGATAACTTTTGTTATTTCAGACACAATTTCGAGTACGCCGACAAATAGCATAATTGGATTGAGGGAAAAATATCTGCTCAGATATTCACCGATTCCAACCGCCCGGATCGCGAGTACATGTGTTGCAATAAGAGAAAATATTGCGAGTGCAAAGGTAGTATTTGCGTCACTTGTTGTTCCGCGCATGAGTGGAATGATCTCAGACTCTCCATGTTCTCCCGGTGCAAGAAAACCAATTGTTCCGACTCCTGGGATGAGTCCGCTCCAGTTTGCGAGAAGTATAAAAAGGAAGAACGTCATAAAGTACGGAAATATTTTTACCGCATTTTTCCCCGCGATTCCTTCAGCCATATCATAGAAGGACTGCATCACTACTTCTATAAGATTTTGGAACAGGTGAGGAATTTTTCTAATGTGATTTTTGATGTAATACGCAGTTCCGAGAAGCCCGGCATCAACGAGTAACGTATTGAGTACTGTGTTTGTGATCGGGAATGATCCTATGTAAAAAATTGCTTCAGGTGCGAATGATGCCATAATCAAAAAAGCGGAGTGCACAATATTTGTGTCGCTCCGGCATTTATTTTACGTTGAAACGTTTTTTTCGTCAAGAGTTCGTTGCGGGAGCGTCATCCGCTCACGTCACGTGTGTGCAAGTATGCTATAGAGTTCAAGGTCAGTAAAGTGGTCGTTTATCCATTCAGCATCCCGGAGCGTTGCCTCTTTTGTGAAGCCTAGCTTGAGAGGAATTGCGATGCTTTTTTCATTTCCTTTTGCGACAGCGATCTCAATTCGGTGCAGTGAGAGTGTCTCAAAACCATATTTTATGAGAAGTTTGCATGCTGTGGTTGTGTATCCTTTTCCCTGGTGCTCCTCATCTATCCAGTAACCGATAACAGATTTTTTATTTCTTTTGTCGATCCAGTTGAACGAAATAATTCCGAGCATTTTATTTTCTGCCCAGATCGTGAAGTATAAACCTGTCTGTTGTGTGTGTTGGAGGAGTGCTTTCTGAACGAATACTGCAGTATGCTCCGGCGCATTTGTTTCATCTACCCAGTTGAGCCACATCCGAAGGTGCATTCTGTTTTTTACCACGAGGTGAAAAAGTGATTCACTGTCTGATTGCGTGAGAGGGGAGAGCGTGACTCCGTTTTCGTTGAGCGTAGGAATTGCTGTCGGAAATGCCATAGTTATGTAAAGTGAGTTGTTGCAGATTGTATCCGCTCTGCAATTATAACAGGTCTGTCTTCTTTGATACTGAGTTTTCCGTGAATGAGGATAACCGTATCCTGTATGAGTAAAGATTTATGTTCTTCAAACACCCGGGGGAAGATTACGCACTCAACTCCGATGCCCTTGTCATCACTCAGCTGAATAAATGCCATCTCTGCGTTTGATTTTTTTGTGAAAATTCTTTTTGCCGTTTCAATAATTCCACCGATTTTTACCTGAGTCCCTTCTTTTTCTTCTTCAAGCAACTCGATTTCATGGCTGATGACCGTACGTAATCCTTCGAGTGTCTTTGAGTGGGGGTGTGCTGTGAGATAAAAGCCGAGTAGTTCTTTTTCAAAGCCGAGCTTTTCTTCAGGTGTAAAGTCATCAACTTCAGTGAACGCGGAGGAGTCCTGGGTCTCATCTGGTGTAATTGCATCTCCGAATAAGCTCTCCTGTCCTTCCAGAGCCTGTTTTTTGGTTTGGGTTGCCTTCAGCACGACATCAGGAACTGAAATGAGAAGCGATGCTCGATTGCCGAACTCATCCAGTGCGCCTGCTTTTGTCAGGCTCTCGAGAGTTTTTTTGTTGACTGTTGAGAGTTCGACGCGATTGCAGAAATCCTGCAGGCTCTTAAACGGACCGGCTTTTCTCGCAGTGAGAATGCTTTTAATTGCAGCTTCACCGACATTTTTGATTGCTGAGAGTCCAAACCGTACTGCTGCATTATCTTCTATAGAGAACTCATCTTCTGATGCATTGATATCCGGAGGGAGGATTGGTACGCCGAGCCGTTTACACTCAGCGACTGCCTGGGCAATCTTTTCGTTTTTTGCAGGACCTGTGGTGCCTCTCGATTCAGCAGTAAGAAGGGCAGTCATGAACTCGACGGGAAAATGAGCTTTAAGATACGCAGTTCTGTATGCGATTGTCGCATAACAAGCTGCATGCGCTTTATTAAATCCATATCCTGCAAAAGGAGCCATTAGATCAAAAAGCTCCTCAGCTTTTTCCGGGGTAAGTCCGTTTTTGACACATCCTTTCACAAACATCTCACGTTGTTTCTTCATCTCTGCCGGAATTTTTTTCCCTACTGCCTTTCGAAGTTTATCCGCTTCAAGCCATGAATATCCAGCAAGTGCGATTGAGGTCAGCAGTACGTCATCTTGATAGGTAAGGATCCCGTATGACTCCCTCAGAATATCTTCAAGTCGAGGATCAGGATAAGTAATGAGTGAAGGATTGTGCTTTCTTTGAATATACTCCGGGATATTTGCCATCGGTCCCGGGCGGTACAGCGCTACCATTGCCTGTAAATCAAAAATTGTGGTCGGACGCAGTTCTTTCACATATCGGCGCATGCCCGCTGATTCGAGCTGAAAGATTCCCGTTGTTTCGCCAGAGGAGAGCAGCATAAAAGTTTTCTGATCATCAATAGGTGTCGTACTAAAATCAATTGTTTTGTCCTGTGTCACTTTTATAAACCTGAGCGTTTCTTGGATAATGGTGAGGTTGCGGAGACCGAGAAAGTCCATCTTGAGAAGTCCGACGCCATCTTCACCAACCGTATACATGTCATACTGCGTGATGACTTTGTCTCCGTTTGATTCCCGTTGGAGAGGAGTGTATTCGGTGAGATCTTTATCTGCGATTACGACACCTGCTGCGTGTACAGAAGCGTGTCTTGACACACCTTCTAATTTTTTTGCGATATCAAGAAGCCGTTTTGTTTCTGGTTCCGTATCATACGCGCGTTTCAGATCAGGGCTTTGTGTGAGGGCACTATCCAGTGTCATCGCGTGTCCCTGCCAGCCTGGAGGGATCATCTTTGAGATGCGATCCGGTCCGGCATAAGGCATCCCAAGAGCCCTTCCTGCGTCCCGGACTGATCCTCTCGCTTCCATTGTTCCGAACGTGATGATCTGCGCGACTTTGGTTTTGCCGTATTTCTCAGTTACGTACGCAATTACCTCGTCGCGTCTGTTGTCTGCAAAATCGAGATCGATATCTGGAGCTGAAGGGCGGTCCGGATTGAGAAAACGCTCAAACGGTAGTTTAAAGTAAAACGGATCAACGTCAGTGATGTTGAGCGCATACGACACAAGTGATCCTGCAGCTGAGCCTCTGCCAGGTCCGACGCTAATTCCACGGTTTTTCGCCCAGTTTACAAAGTCGGCAACTACCAAAAAGTAGGTCTCATATTTTTTCTTTATGATGACCGAAAGTTCATACTCTGCGCGATCTCTCGTCTCTTCCGTGATTTCTCCATACCGTTTCGGGAGACCCTCATAGACAAGCTCTCTCAGGTAGTCCGCAGCGGTTTTTCCGTCAGGTACATCAAATACAGGCATGGTCCATTTACCAAGTGTTAGCTCGACATTGCACTTCTCGGCGATTTTGACACTATTTTCGACTGCTTCGGGAAGATCGGCAAAGAGATCTTCCATCTCTTCAGAAGATTTCATGTAAAAGTCAGGAGAGGAGACCATGGAGAGTTTTCTGTTTTTATCAAGTAATGTCGTTTGCGTCTGGATGCAGAGAAGAATTTCCTGCGCCTCTGCATCACCTTTTCTGGTGTAGTGATTGTCATTTGTTGCAACAAGAGGGAGGCCGAGTTTTTTTGAGAGCGCGATGAGTTTTTCGTTTGCAATTTTCTGCGGAGGAACATCGATGTGACGCTGCACCTCAAGATAAAAATTTCCTTCACCGAATATTTCTGCAAGCTTCACAGCCCGCTTTTCGCCTTCGGCATCGTCACCTCTCACGAGTGGTTCTGTCACGTAGCCGTTGACGCAGGCTGAGAGGCAAATCAGTCCTTCGTGATATTTCTTAAGAAGTTCAAGGTCTGTTCTGGGTTTGTAATAATACCCTTCCAGCCATGAGGCGGTCACAATACGCATGAGATTTTTGTAACCCTCGTGGTCTTTTGCGAGTAGGATGAGATGATTGTATTCTTTATCTACGCCTGCCTCTTTATCCAGCATGCCTCTTTTTGCGACATAGATCTCACAGCCAATAATAGGCTTAATCCCGGCATCGACAGCTGTTTTATAGAATTTGATGACACCATACATAGAGCCGTGGTCTGTGATCGCAAGTGCTTTCATATCAAGCTCTTTTGCTCTTTTGACCATGTCTCCTACTTTTGAGAGCCCGTCCAGGAGTGAATACTCCGAGTGGTGATGAAGATGCACAAAATCAGCCATTCTATCGGTTAATCGGTAAGTCAGTTATGCGTTGCATTCCAAACGTAAATGTCTCAAAACGGTTTTTTCCGGGTTTGGATTTGGCATGAGAGAGAGCAATATCTGCGTTATCAGTCATCTCAGCCGCAAATCTTTTCACACCACCATGTGTTGAGAGAATCCGTTTTATTGTCTGGTCTGCGTCTTCTCCGGGAACTCTGCCTGATCCATAGACGATGGCAGGATCAAATGTGGCAATTCCACCGGACATTGATATTTGATCATCCGGGGCAAGTTGTTCGCCCGGAATTTCATTGATCAGGTATGCTTTGGATCTGTCTGCAATGAACTGTCCAGTCGCTGCTGCCTGTGTGAGACCAACTCCCGGAAGAATGAAAAAAAGTTCATCACCCTGCTTTCTTCCTACGACTTCGTACTGTCTCAAAGGACTTTTACCGATTTTTGTCGATGCTTTTATCAGCTCGTCTCCACCTGCATGGCCAACGAGCGTGTTTACCAGCTTGAAGCCATCCATGTCTGCCTCCATATAAGTGAGAGGGAATCCACCTTCCATTGCTTTTTGCAGCCAAAACGCAAGTACCCGCTCCTGATAGACCCTGTTGGGCATGCCCGTGAGCTCATCTGTCATCAGTTCGACTTCTTTTGCAAATACAGCATTGGTCGTCTGTACGGCAGCGATACCCGTGATCCTCTCCGTAAGTCCGTCATCGTATATATTTCCTTGACGGTGCTCATGTTGTATTTGCGTCTTGAGCGTATGGTAGTTTGTGGCCAGTTCTCTCGTGAAAAAATCAAAAAAATACGGATCCTGTTGTGCTATTTGTGGAATTTCGACTCCGTGCCTCTCAATTAACGCACCAGTCTCCGGGGGAGGGACAAAAAGTTTCCGCTTTTCAAGTTCAAATGGATTGAGTTTCTCAGTCACCTTGAGTGAATCTGTGACCCTTCGCTGCTGAGATTGCTCATTATTCCGTGACTCAAGTGCAGCTGGAAGATTTCGTGCGTCTAAAAAATCGGGCATGTTAGTTATTGGTGAGTAGCTCTAAGAGTTGTGTTTTTACCAAGGCGACATCAATCTTTGTTTTAAAATTTCTCATGACCTGTCCCACTAAGAACATTATGACAGTTTCCTTGCCGCTTTTATAGTCCTCAACTGCCTTTGTGTTCTTCTCGAGAACGTCCTTTATGACTTCCTTAAGTGCCACTTCGTCAATAACTTCTACCTGATTCGATTGGAGGATTTCTTTCACTATAGATGCGGGAAGCACATCAGCCAGGTTAGGTTTTTTATTGATTATCCAGTTGGCAATTTGTTTCGGAGAGACAGTGTGTTCTTTGCCTGCATGTACTGCTTCTTCGAAGAAATCTGCTGTCATTTTTTCTCTTGTCAGTATCTCTGTATCGTATTTACTGAGGCTATATTCGTGTAAAAATCTCGAAAATTTAGCATCCGGTAATTCTGGCACTCTATCTCTTATACTGCTAATTTGGGATGCAGTGTGGTGGAGGGGGGGGATGTCCGGCTCGGGAAAGTAGCGGTAATCGTTCGCTTCTTCCTTCATCCTTTGACTGACTGTTTCATTTTTAGTTTCGTTCCATCCCCGTGTTTCCTGGGGAGGTAATTTACCGCTGTCGAGGATTTTTTCCTGGCGTGCAATTTCAAATGTTATTGCTTTTTCGACAAACCTAAATGAGTTGATGTTTTTTACCTCTACTTTGTACTTTGGCAACTCACTTTCCTTTCGTTCGCCTGTCACGGGAAGGTCGCTGAGTGAAATATTAGGTTCAAGCCGCATATCGCCTCTATCCATATCTGCATTTGAAACATCTAAATAGCGCACAATCTGTTGAAGTTTCTGAAGGTACTCCTTTACCTCAGCCGCATCGCTAAAATCTGGCTCAGTGACAATCTCAACGAGCGGGACCCCGGAGCGGTTAAAGTCTATCAAGCTGACACGCTCCTCATGGTTGCCAGCCTCAAGAGTTACCGTTTGATGAGAAAGTTTTGCTGTATCTTCCTCCATGTGCACTCTTCGTATACGGATTTTTTTACCGTTTTCGAGTGTGAGAAGTCCATTTTTGCCAAACGGGAGGTCGAACTGGCTAATTTGATACCCTTTCGGAAGATCAGGGTAAAAATAGTTTTTTCTGTCGAATTTTGAGAGCAGGTTTATCTCGCAGTTGAGGCTGAGAGCAATCATGATGCACCACTCAATTGCCTTCGCATTAGGTACTGGGAGAGCCCCGGGGAGCCCAAGGCAGACAGGACATGTGTGCGTATTCGGCTTCTGGCCAAAGTAATCAGCTGAGCAGCGGCAAAACATCTTCGAGGCTGTTTTTAACTCGACGTGTACTTCAAGACCTATGACTGGTGTGTATTTCACAATGTTGGTTTTCGCAGATGCCACTCAGTTGCTGTTTCGAACTGGTGTGCAAAATTGAGTACTGACGCTTCTTCAAATTGTGAGCCCATAATCTGAAGTCCGATAGGGAGTCCTGCCTTGGAAAATCCTGCCGGAATGTTGATACCCGGGAGTCCGGCGATAGATGAAGGCTCGACGAGTACATCTGCCATCTCACCGAACATGGGATGATTTTTGCTAGAACCTATCGGAAGCGCGGGAGAGGGGCTTGTTGGCGCAAAAAAACAATCAACTTGGGCAAACATTTTATGAAATTCTTCAACAATTAGAGTTCTCACTTTTAGCGCTTTTTTATAATAGGCATCATAATAACCAGCAGAGAGTGTATAGGTTCCGAGCATAATTCTCCGTTTTGCCTCTTCTCCAAAGCTCTCCCTGTCACTTCCGTAACGGATTCCGTCGAGTCTGGCAAGATTTGAGGATACCTCTGCGCGCTGGAGTATCGTATAGACGCTTATTGAGTATTTCGGATCAAGTATAGAGATTCCGAGATCTGCGATATCCACTATGGTGGCACCAAGCTTCTCAAATACTTTTTTCGCCTCCTCAAATGATAGAATTATCTCAGGGTCAACATCTTCGAGGTACTTTGCAGAGATGCCGATTTTTCTGCCTTTTATTGGGTTTCTTAGATTCTTTGTATAGTCTTCAACCGGTTTCGGAGATGAGGTTGCGTCGCGTGGGTCATTCCCTGCAAGGACATTGAGAAGAAGTGCACTATCTTCAACTGTTTTTGTCATTGGACCAGGCGAATCAGTCGATGAAGCCATGGCGACAACTCCGAATCTACTTACTCTGCCATAGGTTGGCTTCAGTCCGACTATACCGCACCATCCAGCCGGCTGTCTGATGGAGCCCGCTGTCTCTGAGCCGATACCTGCAATTGTTTGATCAGAGGCTACAGATGCAGCAGTTCCTCCTGATGAGCCACCGGGGAGAAAATCAGTATTCCAGGGATTTTTGCTCGCGCCAAAATCTGAAGTCTCAGTCGATGATCCATGCGCAAATGCATCCATATTCGCTTTTCCAAGCATTACCATACCTGCATTTTTTAGTTTCTCAACGACTGTTGCGTCGAAGGGAGGGACATAGTCTCTAAGAACGTTGCTCGAAGCAGTTGTGGTTACCCCTTTCGTCGAAAAATTGTCTTTTATTACCAAGGGGATCCCTAGGAGGGGCTGTGTGTTACCGGCTGCTAAGAGTTCATCTGCACGTCGTGCCTCTTCAAGCGCAGCTGATTCAGTGAGGGTAACGAGTGCATGAAGTGTGCTTTCTGTTTCTTTTATTCTTTGAAGGCAATCTTTTGTCAACTCAACTGATGAAAATTCTTTTTCAGAAAGACCGGTCGCTGCTTCTTTTAATGTAAGTGTATTCAAACTCATGTGTTATTCCTCAATTACTGCCTTGACGACGACAAATCCGTTGAGTGTGTTTTTTGCATTTGACAGTGCCTCTTTTTGGGTTAGTGAAGGATGAACAGCATCCTGATCAACGACGTTTTCAAGGCCGGTTACCTGTGAGGTAATCTCAATCGTATCAGTATTGACCTCATTGAGTTGTTCGATTGTCTCAAGCGTATCTTCGAGTTGTGAGGAAAACCGCTCCTCCTCAGCTTTCGAGAGTTTCAGTTTTGCAAGACCAGCGACATGCTGCACATTTATCTTCATATGAGAGATGCACCGCCTGACTGATGCAGGGGACAAGGAGGTGTCAATCGTGGATATTATATTCCAACTCCCAGTCGTTTTACAATCGCATTGTGAGCACTCCACTCAAGTGCATCGTCGAGAGGTGATAGCGTCACGCTCTTTTGGTATTTTATTTCAAGTGCCCTCGTGATGAGAAAATCAGCAATGTGAGGGTTTTTCGGGAGGAGAGGGCCATGAAAGTAGCAACCGATAGCATTTTTGTAAACAACACCTTCTGTTTTATCTTCTCCATTGTTGCCAAAACCTGTTATTACATCTGCAAATGGTTGTGCATTTGGACCAAGTCGTGTTCGTCCGCCGTGGTTTTCAAAACCAACAATTGGTTTTCGTTGCGTTGACGTAGTTGTGATGATGTTGAGATTTCCCCATCTCACAGATGCGACAGTATTGCCGATGAGCCGGGGGTTCTCTGGGCCAGGGTTTTCTGTGACCATATCAAATATCCCAAGGCCTTCAATTCTCTTACCTACGGCTGGTTCATAATATTTTCCCATTACTTGTGGTGCACCGCACACGAAGAGTGCAGGTTTTTCAGCTTCGATGAGAGTGTGTACTGCTTTTGCTTTCTTACCCCTCAGATCCCTCATGACAATGTCCTGTTCGATATCCTGTGCGCCTCCGCCGAAGAGAAGATCAATATTTGCTAGATGTGTGTCGCTTCTTGTGTGGTCAATAGCAATAAGTTCAATGTTGATCCCGCGCCACTCACAACGCTTCTGAAGAGAAATGATATTTCCACGGTCGCCATATGTACTCATCAGTTCCGGATAGAGCCACCCTATTTTTAATTCATATTTCATAATTTAATTCCGTATTTGCGTTACAGTATTTTTCTTCCCGTGAGCAACTTTCTTACATCAAGCATTGCAGAGTATGTGGGAAGAATAAACAGGGTTTCTTCCTTGGGAACACTTTTGAGTATATCGTTAAAGGCAGTTTCAAGAATTTCATGGGTATCAACGTGATCTATCACAGGATGGGCATATTTAATCCGAAGTCCCATATCAAATGCCCTGTCGCCTGAGGTAAAGATACGACTGTCTTTGCGTACAAGGGTTTCAATATCGACGTCCCAGATCCAAGAAACATCCTTGCCGTCAGGAATCCTGTCATTAAGAATAAACAGAAGATATGTACCGCCAAGCTCTTTTATCGTTCTCAGGGATTCATTCATCCCTGTTGGATTTTTTGAAAGAAATATTTGTATGTTTTTTCCATCTCTGACAAACGTCTCCTGTCGTCCGAATGCCGGTGTGACTCTTGAGAGACCTGTAGTGATAGTTTTTCTTTGTAGACCGAGTTTCAGTGCGGTGAGGCATGCAGCAGCCCCGTTATAGGCATTGTATGACCCAAAAAGGGGTAGTGAGATCTTTTCTGAGAAGACTTTCGGACGTTTTAGACCGCACGACGGGCATTTCCAATCCCCGAGATGGGAGAATTGTACCGAAGAATATGTGAGTTTTGCTCCACAATGAGGACAGTACGAGCTATCGGCTGTGTGCTCAGCTGTTTGTTTTTCACCGGCAGTAAGACCAAAGTATTCAATCTTTTGTTGTAGTGTTGTACAAATTCCAACAATTTGAGGATCATCACCGTTTCCGAGTATTTCAATCGAGGTATCTGAATCAAGAAGAGAATCCTGCCAATGTTTTGCGATCGTGCGTACCTCACCATATCTGTCGAGTTGATCTCTGAAGAGATTGAGAAGGAGAAGGTATTTTGGGGAAATTTTTTTTAGAAGCTTCGGGAGCGCATTCTCATCAACTTCAAATATAGCGTAGAGGGGGGATTTTTCAGTGCCTGTCTCTGAGTTGAGTATGAGAGTGGACGCAATGCCATTCAGAAGATTTGCACCAGAGTCGTTTTGGAACACACGTTTCCCGCTTGCTTCAAGGATTGTCTGAAGTATCCTCGCAGTTGTCGTTTTGCCATTCGTACCTGCTACGACGATCGGTATGATATGTTTTTCTTTAATAATCTCTTCAATAAAGTGTGGATTTACCTTCAATGCAAGATGACCTGGCCAGGTCGTGCCATTGCCGAGGTTTGCCACGCGTAAAAAGAAAGAAAGAATCCTGAGAATCGTCGCGAGTAGGATGTTCTTCATTGTTACATCGATCTGAGGATGCGGATGCGTTCTTCTGTCGGCGGATGGGTGTTGAAGAGTGAAGAAAACCAGTGCGTCCCTTCTTTTCGATTAAATGGGTTTTCTATAAAAAGGTGTGCGGTTGCATTGCTTGCTGACTTCATAGGTATCCTGTCTCTCTCAAGTTTTTCAAGCGCACTTGCAAGACCTTCAGGATATCTGGTAAGAAGCGATCCGGAAGCATCGGCGAGAAATTCCCGTTTTCTTGAGACTGCGAGTTGGATGAGCGTTGCAACCAGAGGAGAGAGAATCGCTAAGATAATGCCGATAATGATGAAGATTCCTCCGGCTTTATCATTATCTCGTCCCCTAAACCAGAGGCTGCGCATAAAGAAATCGGCTAGGATTGCAATAAATCCGACCAGGATCGCAACAATTGCCATGAGTCTGGTGTCATAGTTTTTGATGTGCGAGAGTTCATGAGCAACAACTCCTTCAAGTTCGACTTTTGTTAATTTGTGCAGAATTCCTGTTGTGAAGCAGACGACTGCGTGTTTTGGATCACGACCAGTGGCAAACGCATTCGCAGATTCATCCTCGATGATATAAATCGAAGGCATGGGGAGTCCGCCTGCGATACAAAGATTCTCGACAAGCCGGAAGAGAGTCGGATTATCTTTCTTCTCAATTTTTCGTGCTCCTGATGTCGCAAGAACGAGCTTGTCAGAGTAATAATAACTTCCAATACTGGTGAGACCTGCAAAGATAAGTGCAATTCCAGCAAAGGTGATTCCTGCATTATTAGCCTTACCGTAGACATATCCAAGTGTCATGATAAACACAACAAAGAGCACCATGATCAGGTACGTTTTCCATTTATTTGTTGAAATTTGATTATAGATATTCATATATTTCACAGAGAGAAACGAAGCCCGTGTCGGAATCCGTACGACGCATTTCGAAACGAGCTCGTGTTCTCAGCGATAGTCTCAAAATGAGACTTTGACTGCCTTTTTCTCTTCCTCAGTCGCAGCAAAAAACTGCTCAGGAGTGAAACCGAACATATTCGCGATGAGCATGTTAGGGAAAACAGCGATTTTTGTGTTGTAATCCAGAACATTGCTGTTATAGAACTGGCGGGAATACGCGATTTTATTCTCAGTATCCGAAAGTTCATCCTGTAGCTGTTTAAAGTTTTCAGTTGCGCGAAGGTTTGGATATGCTTCAGCGACTGCAAAGACAGATTTCAATGCGTCAGTGAGCATATTGTTTGCTTCTGCCTTTTTTTCAACTGATTTTGCACCGATAAGTGCTGATCGTGCTTTGGTAACTTCTTCAAAAACCCCTTTCTCGTGCTTTGCGTATCCTTTTACTGTTTCAATAAGGTTCGGAATAAGATCCGTTCGTCTTTTTAGTTGGATATCAATCTGTGAGAATGCTTCTTTTACTCTCATTTTGGCCGTGACCAATGAGTTGTAGAGCATCCAGATGAAGATGACGAGTGCGAGGATGACTAATCCAATGATAAGTGGTAATGACATGTATAATTCACCTCCTTAACTCCGCATAATAAACATGAATTGCGAAGTATGAAATTTAGGATATTAACGTTATGCTATTTTAGCAGATATCAGATAATTATGCTCAGCTCAGGAGCCAGTGCGTGAATTTCTCAACTGGCCAGGAGTTTACAACATTTTCTTTTGTGGCCCAGCCGCGCCTTGCCACGCTCACTCCATATTGCATCAGATTCATCTGAGATGCTGCATGACTATCTGTGTTTATTATCAATAACACGTCGGCTTCGACAGCCATTCTTACTATTTCGTCAGGAAGATCCAGGCGTTCTGGCCAGGAGTTTATCTCAAGTGCTTTGTTGTGTGTCTTGCAGAAAGCAAAAAGCACTTTCCAGTCAACATCGTATCCAGCACGTGCATTAATCAGTCTCCCTGTCGGGTGGGCAAGAATCTTCGCCTTCGGATGTGTGAGTCCTTTGATAATTCTCTTTGTCATCTGTTCACGGTTCATAGAAAAGACGCTGTGGATTGAGACGACTGAAGCATCTAGGATACTGAGGGAATTGTCATCTATTGCCAAATTCCCATTTGGTTGAATATCTGTTTCGAGCATTTTAAATATCCGAATACTTTTATTACTCTTTTGAATTTGATCTATTTCGTTATTTCTTTTTTCAATAAGTGAATAAATTTGTTGATCAGTATGATTTCCTCTACTCGGGTTGTGTTCAGAGAATCCCATATACGAGTATCCGAGCTTTCTCCCAACATCCACCATTGTTCTGATACTATCGATTCCCTGATCGTGACTTTGTTCAAGAGGAAAACTTGAGTGCAGGTGAAAATCTCCTTTTATATCCTTAGCCTCTATGAGAGTTGGAAGATCATGTGCCAGCGCTCGTTCAATCTCTCCGGTATCTTCTCTGATCTCGGGAGGTATCCACTCAGCACCAAGAGCGTTGTAAAATCCGACCTCAGAGACAAATGTTTTCATAGTTTGTTTTCCCTTTATTATTTGCTTGATTCCTTTTTCAGAGAGAGACAGTCCTTTTTTCAGTGCAAGCTCACGGAGTTTGATGTTGTGTTGTTTGCTACCTGTAAAGTGCTGGAGGAGGGAACCTGCCATCTCCGGTTCGAGTACCATAAGATCAATTTGTTTGCCTCCGCTTGTGATAATTGAGGCTGTTTGTGGTCCTCGCTCGATGATTCGTTCTTTATATGGATATGACACGAAATGCGCAATCACGTCTTCTGGGTTATGTGACGTGACGGCAAGATCGACATCACCGATTGTGTCACGTTTTCTTCGTAAACTTCCCATAGTATATGCCTCCTTGACTGCTTTAGATTCCAGTAGATAGGTGAGGATTTTTTCCGCTAACTCGTTTGCAAATGGAAGTACCATTCTACTCGACTTTGTTTTTCCGAGTCGGAATTCTTTTATTGCCTGCAGTATGTCAGCCTCGGATTTTTCGCCGAAACCGTCAATTTCTGCGATTTTCCCGTCCTTAGCAAGCTTTGCCACCTGGTCAATCACTTTTTTTGGATCATCAAGTTTAAAGACAGACACTAATTTGTAGGCTTTTTTTGGACCAAATGAAGGGATATCAAGAAGAGGAAACATTGCGCGAGGAACATCCTTCAGTACGTCAGAAAAATGGCTGACCTTCCCCGTTTCAAATAGTTCTGCGAGGTGTTTCTGAATTGACTGTCCCACTCCCGGCAACTCTTGAAGTCTGTTCTCTTTGAAGAGATCCTTCGCTTCTGTCGTCGTGTTTTCGATCGCATCTGCCGCTTTTTGGTACGCGACGATTTGAAAATAGTACTTCTTTTCGTTCTTTATGGTGTATGCAGCGGCAACAGTACGAAGTAGGTGGGAGATTTCCTTATTTGTCACATCACGAGTCTAGCAAAGGATTGACGGGCGTGCAAGGATTTGGTACGATAGCGAGGCTTGGCGAATAGCTTATAGCGAATAGCAAATGGTGACAGCAACTATTTGTCATAACTGTTCGTCTTTTTTGTTCAGTTGGGATCGTAGCTCAGTTGGTTAGAGCGCTTCCCTGTCACGGAAGAGGTCGCGGGTTCGAGTCCCGTCGGTCCCGCCAGTACATATTTATGCCGTCGTGATCTTGGCTCATTGTAATTTCTTTACAAGAGAATATTTGAGAACAAGTGAAGCGTATTCACGGATAAATTTGTAGAAACTATTTAAAACATGAACAGATTTGAAGAAGTTAGTGAGTATAGAAAAGGAGAGCAAAAAGAGACTCAGGGGTACGCAATTGATGCGATACTTTCTCACACAACCTTGTCGGGCAAAAAACCTGATTCACTGGAAGTAACACTTGCTGCATTGGAAGATCGTGATCCGGTGCATATCATTGATTTTCAAGCATTAGATCCAGTGCTAGAGCCACAGTTTGAAGGAACTGAATTGTCACATCTTCAAGAGCCAGCTCTAATTGCGGCGGACGTAGTAAAAAAGCACATTCATCTTAGGTTGATGGTGCACCATCTGCAATTTGAAGGGTTACAAATGGTTTTTGGAGATGCTCTTTCATCAGAACTTCCTAGATTTTCTAACCTTCCTGATTTTCTTCCGTATGCACATTGGAGATTAGAGCAACAGTCACGAGTATTACAGGAACCAAGTTAAATTAACTGAGTTCTATCTGATTCTTCTGCCCGGGAAGAGGTGATCTATATTATGGCAGGAAGAAAAAAGACAAAATCCTCAGCAAAAACTTCTACGCAGAGAGGAAAAGTGGTTAGAACTGCTCCAAAGGGAACTGCAAAAGATTCAGGTTTTTCTGAGTATTTTCGAATTAGTGAATCATATACGAGTCTTATCTTAGGTATTGTCGTTGTAATTATTGCATCAGTACTTCTTATTTCATTTCTGAGAGGGAATGATCTAAGCAGTACACCGCAAGCTGCACCGGAAATTTCATCCGCTAAGATTGAACCTGATGCAACTGACACACCAATTGTGGATGAAGCAGTCGATGAAGCTCCGACAACTGCGCCGACTGTGGCACGCGTTGTCGATGCTCCTATGGTGACGCCCAAAGTACAGACAAAGTCTGCGGGAACATACACGGTACAGGCAGGAGACGATCTCTGGAAAATTGCTGAAAAAACCTATAATGACGGGTATAAGTGGACATTGATTGCTGATGCAAATAATATCTCAAACCCCGGCATGATTTTTTCAGGAAATGTATTGAAGATTCCCGATGTCTCAAAGAGTTCTCTTGCACAAGTTGCGCCGCAACAAGCAGAAAAGCCGGTTGCACAACAGGTGGCAATCACAGGCTCTTCATACATAATCAAAAGAGGAGACACGCTCTGGAGTATCGCTGAACGTAGATATAACGATGGGTATCGTTGGATTGATATTGCCAAGTCAAATAATCTTACGACCCCCGGTATTATCCACGCTGACAACGTATTACAGCTACCAAATTGACAACCTACCGAAGCTACGAAGCGTTCTTCATGGCAGGTGGTTTTGTCGTGGAGCGTATCATTAATTGCTTCGATTCTGAAAATTGAGTAGAATGAGTGCAATTGTGTGAGTGCGCGATGGTAGTTCAGCGGTAGAATGTCTCCTTCCCAAGGAGAAGGTCGAGGGTTCGACTCCCTTCCATCGCTCAGAAGTAATATTGTGTGAGGAGTTGATCTGGTTGTTGATTCGCCTCAAATTCCTTATTGACGACAGTTTGCTTGTTTTGGTAACATAAATCGTGCCCCTTAAAGAAAAAAAGAAAATAAAATACATTTTTGTCTCAGGTGGAGTCATTTCCGGAATTGGAAAAGGGAATGTCGCCGCCTCAATCGGTCTCCTTCTCAAATCAGCCGGTTATACCATCGCCCCCATTAAATTCGAGAATTACCTCAATATCGATTCAGGTACGATAAATCCTATTGAACACGGAGATCCATTTCTTTGCGAAGATGGTACCGAAGCAGATATGGATATCGGAACGTATGAGAAATTCCTGAGTGAAGATATGGGAAAAGCCAATTTCGTGACCATGGGTCAGATTTATAAGGAGGTAATTGATAGAGAAAGGCGGTTTGAGTACAACGGAGAAGATGTTGAGGCTATTCCTCACATTACTGATGAAATTGCATCTAGAATTCAGAAAGTCGCATCGGTGATGCATGCGGACATTGTCATAATCGAACTTGGTGGAACTGCAGGTGAATATCAGAATATTTTTTACTATGAAGCGTCGCGTATTATGACGTTGAGGAATCCGGGAGACGTAGTACACATTCACGTCAGTTATGTTCCGACTCCAAACCATCTCGGTGAACCAAAAACCAAACCTACCCAGCTCTCGGTCAGGACACTTAATTCACTCGGAATTCAGCCTGATTTTATCGTCGCGCGGTCAGAGAAATTTCTCGATAAGAGGAGAATCGATCGTTTTGCACTGTTTTGCAATATGAGGCCGGGAGACATTATTTCCAATCCTGATCTTCGTACAGTCTATGAGATTCCCTCGATGCTTCACAAACAGGAGCTTGACCGTAAGATACTTGAGAAACTTTCACTTCCGATCCGAAAGCCGAAACTTGAAAAATGGGACAAGCTGATCGAAGAGATTATTAAAAAGAAGAAAAAAACTGTCAGAATTGCGATCGTCGGTAAGTATTTCGGGACTGGTGAGTATCAGCTGAAAGATTCTTATGCGGCACTGTTTGACGCGATCAATCACGCATCCTGGAATACAGATGTCGATGTGGATACACGTTGGGTAGATGCTGAGCGTGTTGAAAAAGAAGGTATGGAAAAAGTTGTTGGCGAGGTAGACGGGATAATTGTTCCGATCGGATGGGGAGAGCGAGGTTTTGAAGGGAAAGTCAAAGCTGCATCATACGCACGGGAGAAGAAAATTCCTTATCTTGGACTCTGTTACGGAATGCAGATTGCCTGTGTCGCTTTTGCGCGAGATGTACTGGGATGGAAGGATGCGACTACTGCAGAAGTAAATCCAAAATCCTCACATTTGGTTATAGATATCATGCCAAAGCAGAAAGAGATCATGGAGAGACGAGCGTATGGTGGTACTATGCGCCTTGGGCGCTGGGAGGCAATCGTGAAGCAGGGGACAAGAGCCTGGGAAATCTATGATAAATTTAACGCCTTTATTGATAAGAAAAAAGGGCTAACTTCTGAGAGGCATAGGCATCGGTATGAGTTTAATAATAAATATGCTGCGGACTTTGAAAAAGCAGGATTTGTCTTTAGTGCGAGGTCAGTTGTTGAAAATCTGGTTGAGATTGTCGAGTTGCCTTCAGACATGCATCCTTTTTATCTCGGAACTCAGGGACACCCTGAGTACAAGAGTCGGCCACTCGCACCGCACCCTATATTTGTCGCGTTTATGGAAGCCGCCGCAAAAACACAGAGTTAAATTTCTCCTATTTAGCTTCACCGTGTAGTATAATCTGAATCTATGCGAAGCTTTCGTGAAAGAATTCAAAACTTTAGACCTCAAATATTTCAGAGAGAGGGATCCATTCCTCAATTAGTTGACTTAGATCAGGGCATTAGCGCAACGCCATTTGATGTAGCACATGCCACGATAGAAGCAGCCCTTCGTGAACAAGGAAGGCAGGACATACAGCCATACAGGATACAAAATATGTTACCTGGAAGTGGTATTGAGCCTGGAGTATATTGTGAGACTGTATTTACTTGCGAAGAGTTAGACAGGCGAATGGCATTAATACACGCATATGGGGCAGTTGTCACCGAGGCTTTGGTTCATAACGGGTATTTAGAAGATGGGCAAGTCTCCTTGCTCCGACCGGTCTTTGAAACGAAAGATAATCGTTTTTGTGTTTATAAGGTGGATATTTACGGTTCTTCAGCTACGCATGAGTGAAGTACTTGAGGATTTCCCCGATTTTGGGTATAATACATTTCTATGTTAGCAACAATTGATTTCAGACCGGGCGATATCGTACGGGTTCATCAGAAAATCCAGGAAGGTGAAAAAACCAGGATTCAGGTATTTCAGGGTACAGTACTTGGTATCAAGGGTCGTGGAGAGAACAAATCATTTATCGTTCGAAAGCTTGTCGGGACATATGCTGTCGAGAAGATTTGGCCTGTTTTTTCACCAAACATTGAGAAAGTTGAAATAAAATCAAATCCGAAGCGCAGAATCAGACGCGCAAAGCTTTATTACCTCAGAAATAAAAAGAGTTAAATTAGCTAATGGCTAATACTTTCCCCTTTTCCTCTCGACAAG